>DASXRF010000299.1:0-5170 GCA_036506755.1 Solirubrobacteraceae bacterium
TGCACCCGCAGACCGTCCGGTACCGCCTGCGGCGCCTGCGCGACGTGCTGCCCGAGGGCGCGCTCGAGGACCCCGACGCGCGCTTCGCGCTCGCGCTGGCGCTGCGCGCGCCGTAGCCCCGGACGATCGTCGAGAACGCGGCGCTCGCGCTCAAGGCCCCCCGGCGGCCGCGCCGACGTGCGCCGTGGAACGCCATGAGCGACGAACCCGTCCGCCAGCGCCTGTCCGACGACGAGCTCGTCGAGCGCGTCCGCGCCGGGTCGGCGGACGCCGTCGCGGCGCTGTTCGAGCGCCACCACCTCGCGCTGCTGTCCTTCTGCCGCCACATGCTCGGCCGGCGCGAGGCCGCCGAGGCGGTCGTCGTCGAATCGTTCCACCAGGCCCTGGCGACGCTTCGCAAGCACGACCGGCCGGTCCACTTCGCGGCGCTGCTCTTCGCGATCGCCCGCAATCGCTGCCACGCCGGCGCGGGCGTCGGGGCCGAGCGGACCATCGAGACGCTGGGCCTGGATCCCGAGGTCGCTCGTGACGACGCCCTCACCGCCCTGCTCGGCAAGCTCGGCAACCTGCCGCCCGACCAGCGGGCGGCGCTGCTGCTGTCCGAGCTCGGCCGGCACTCGCACGAGGACATCGCGGCGATCGTCGGCTGTCCGGGGGAGAAGGTCGACGCGCTCGTCGCCGCGGCCCGGACGTCGCTCGCGGGCGGCGAGGAGGCGGGCGAGTGGTCCTGCGCCCAGGCGCGCACGGATCTCGCGGCCGGCGGCGGGGCGCCGCGGCGTGAGGCGGCTCGCCGCCACCTCGTCGAGTGCGCCGCGTGCGTCGACTTCGGCGAGGCGCTGCGCGCGCTGCGCCGCGCGCTGGCCATCGTGCTCTCGGTCGTGCCGAGCGATCGCCTCAGAGCGCCGGACACCGAGTCCTCCGCCCGGTCAAGTGAGCGCCCGCCGGCCGCCCCGGACGAGCCCCCGGGACGGCACATCAATCATGCGGCCGCGGCGATCGCCGGCGCGGTTGCCGTGCTGCTCGCGGCCGCCATCTTCCTCGCGCTCGGCCTGGTGCACCGCGACGTGCCCACGCCCGGGGCGGTCGCGCCCTCTGCGGCCGGCGCGGCTGCGCCGAAGGCCAAGGGCACGGCGAGCGGACGCGGTCACGGCGCGTCGGGCGCCGGGGTTGCGACCGGGCAGGGCGCGGGCGGGCTGATCGTGCGCACCGCGCGGACCGCGCGGCGCATCGCCGACGCGGCACCGGCGCGCTGAGCCGCTACGCGGGCGGCGCGAGCACCGCGCTTGCCGGACGGACCGCCAGCCCGCGCGCCGCGGCGAGCGCCTCGAGCATCGCCGCGGTGTCGGCGAAGGCAACGCCGGTCAGGTGCGCCTCGCGCGCCTCGAAGTCGCGCACGATCGCCGTGACGGCCTCGCCGTAGGCGGCGCCGTCGCCCCGCGCCAGCGCCTCGATCGCCGCCGCCGTCCGGCCGAAGGCCTCCGGTCCGGGCCGCATGGCGTCGGCCCAGCGCGCCGCCTCGCCGTCGTCGCCGGCGACGAGTGCCGCGATCGCCAGCGCGTAGGCCGCCGTCGGCGAGTCCGCCGCCTCGTCGCCGAGCGCCGCGCGCGCGTAGGCCGCCTCGCCGGGGCCGGCGCCCGCGAGCACCGCCGCCTTGAGCAGCCCGACGAGCCGCCCGTACGCCTCCGGCGGCGCGGCCTCCCACGAGGTCCGGTACGACTTCGCGGCGCGGGCGTACGCCTCGCGCGCCGCCGCGCCGTCGCCGCGCAGCGCCGCGCGATGGCCCTCGCCCTCGTGCTCGATCGCCTGACGCATCAGCTCGCGGTGCTCCACGCCCGCAACGATGCCAGCATGCGCGCGTGGACCTCACCCTCCGTCCGTGGGCCGAGGACGACGCGCCGGCGCTCTCGCGTGCGATCGCCGACAGCCTCGAGCACCTGCGGCCGTGGCTGCCGTGGACGGCGGCCGAGCCGCTCGACCTCGAGCGCCGCCGCGCGTGGATCCGCGAGGTGGCCGCGGGCGCCGATCGCGTCTACGGGATGTGGCTCGACGGGCGCATCGTCGGCGGCTGCGGGCTGCACCGCCGCGTCGGGCCCGGCGCGATCGAGATCGGCTACTGGGTCCATCCCGCCTTCGTGCGCCGCGGCATCGCCACGGAGGCCGTGCGCCGCCTGTGCGGGGAGGCCTTCGGCGATCCCGCCGTCCAGCGCGTCGAGATCCACCACGACCCGGCCAACGTCGCCAGCGGCCGGGTCGCTGCCGCGGCGGGCTTTGCGTTCGTCGGCGAGTACCCCGACGAACCCGAGGCGCCCGGCGAGGAAGGCGTCGAGTCCGTGTGGCGCCTGGAGCGCTGAGAGCTAGGCTCCCGGCCGTCCATGAAGCAGCTCGCCGACGGCCTCTGGCAGCTCCGCGGCCTGCCGCCCAACGCGATCAACGTCTACCTCGCCGGCGACGTGCTGATCGACGCTGCGACGCGTCGCGCCGGGCGGCGGATCCTGGGCGAGCTGCGCGGCCGCGCGGTCGGCGCGCACGCGCTGACCCACGCCCACCCCGATCACCAGGGCGCCAGCCACGAGGTCTGCGAGGCGCTGCGCATCCCGCTTTGGTGCGGCGAGGCGGACGCCGACGACATGGAGCAGGGCACGATCCCGCTGCGCCAGCCCGACCACCCGGTCAACCGCCTGATCAATCGCTTCTGGCTGGGACCGCCGCATCCGGTCGCGCGCCGGCTGCGCGAGGGCGACGAGGTCGCCGGCTTCACGGTCCTCGACGTGCCGGGCCATTCCGCCGGCCACGTCGCCTATTGGCGCGAGCGCGACCGCGTGCTCATCCTCGGCGATGTGCTCACGAACATGGACACGCTGACCGGGATCCCGGGGCTGCACGAGCCCAAGCGGATCTTCACGCCTGACCCCGCACGCAACCGCGCGTCGGCCCGCCGCCTCGCCGAGCTGCGTCCCGCGGTGACCTGCTTCGGCCACGGCGCGCCGCTGCGCGACCCGGGCCGCCTGGCCGAGTTCGTCGCGCGCCTGCCGAACCCGTGACCGCGACGGGGGCGGCGAGCGTCGCCCCCGCGGGTCGTCGGACCTAGTCGTCCTCGCGGTCGTTGTCGAGGTCGCCGCTGCCGCGGCCGCTGTGGTCGTCGCGGTCGCCACCGCCGTGGCCGCCGTGCTCGTCGTCGTCAACGGCGACGGGCGCCGTGGGCTGCGGCGTCAGCGCCGGCGTCGGCTGGGGCGCGGACGCCGGTGCCGTAGCCGGGTCGGGGTTGGTCCCGACCGCCACGGTGCAGTCGATGATCTTGCACAGGTCGATCCCCGGCTTCGGCTTGGGCTTCGCGATAGCGCCGGCGAGCGCGTCGACCAGCGGCTTGCCCGCCGGCGCGGGCGCCGGGGTCGCGACCGCGGCCGCGTTCGCCGCAGCTGCGGCGGCGTCCGGGACGGCCGGCGCGGCTGGAGCCGGCGCCGGCGTGGGCGCCGGCTTGTCGCACACCACCGGCACGTCCACGACCCCGCACGGGTCCGGCACGGGGATGTGCACGGGGATCGGCGGGAGGGGGATCGGGAGCGGCAGCGGGAGCGGGAAGTCGAACCGCGCGGCGTGGTCGGCGCTCGAGCCTGCATCCCGGCGGTCGAAGCGGACGCCGGTCCTGCGGTCAGCGCCGCGGCCGCGGTACTCGCGAGCGCGAGTTGCGAGAGATGCTGCGGAACGTCATGAGAGCCTCCTCGATGGTTGAGTGGGACTGCCCCGAAGGCCCCGCCGGAGCGGGGCCTTCGCTTGCCTGGGGGGTTGGTGACGGGTCGAGCTCGTTACGGGCCGACCTGGAGCTGGGGGAGCTCCAGCTGCGCAACGTTCAGCTCGTCGGGCTGCGGGGGCAGGGGCTGCGGGTTGAGCGCGACGGGGCTGATGTCGTCGGGCCCGGGGGGCAGGGGCTGCGGGTTGAGCGCGACTTCGCCGGCCTTGTCGGGCGGCCCGGGGGGCAGCGGCTGCGGGTTGAGCGCAACCTCGTCCCCGCGGTGCGGCAGCTTGGCGACCAGGTCGCCGATCTGCGGCCGCAGCTTCGCGATGATGCTCGCCTCGTCGGGGTGCGGCGGCAGCGGCTGCGGGTTGAGCGCGACGGGACTGATCTTGTCGGGCGGCCCGGGGGGCAGCGGCTGCGGGTTGAGCGCGACCAGGTCGCCGAGGTGCGGTCGAAGCGCCGCGATGATCGCGGCCATATCGGCCTTCGGCGGCAGCGGCTTCGCGATCAGCTCGGCGAAGCTCGGACTGCGCTTCAGCAGCGCTCCGAGCGTCACGCTCGTGAGCTGGTCGCTCGGGCCACCGGTCGGCTTCGCGGCGGCGATGCCGGGCGCCACGGCGAGCGCCGTCACCGCACCGGTGAGGGCGACGGCGGTGATGCGAGTGCGGATGCCTCTCATGAGAGCTCTCCTAATGTGGTTGGGGATTGGGACGCCGCCGAGTGTCCGGTCGCGCCGGCGCCGCGCTGACCCCCTCAGGGGTGGAAACGGACCACCCTCCCGCCCGTCCCGGCGCACAACGACGCGTGGGGCGGCTTGCGCCGCCCGACGCCTACGACATCCGGGTTGTCGAGAGCCGACTGCGGCTGACTCAGTCGTCGCCGAAGTCGTCGCCGCGGTCGTCGCCGAAGTCGCCGCCGCCGTCGTCTAAGCGGCCGTTGTGAGCGCCCGGGGGCGGCATCTCCGCGGCGGGCGGCATATCCGTGACGGGCGGCGCCTCAGGCGCCGGGGTGTCGGTGGGCGCCGCATTGCCGCTGTCAGCCGGCGGGAAGTGGTGCTTCCCGATCGCCGCGACCGGCCGCGGCGGGTGCTTCCCGCTCGCCGCGACCGGCTTGGACGACCACGGCCTCTGCACGGCTCGCTCCACCCCTCGCGACGCCGCGTTGCGCGCCGTCGTGATCACCCGCCGGTGTCGCCCGTGTCAATGAGCGTGGCGACGTCGCCGAGGTCCCCACCGTCGTTGAGACGCGAGAAGTGCGCTCCGTTCGGCAACGTCAGCGGCGGCTAAACCGGGCGAGCATTCGCAGCGCCGCCCCGCCCGACGACCACCTCAGGAGTGGATCGCCACACCGCTGCGGGTGGCGTGCTCCAGCCCTAAGGGGGTCGCGACCCGACCGGCCGGCGGACAGGCTTCCTCGCGTTCGCCAATCGACCCCAGG
>DASXRF010000300.1:0-6341 GCA_036506755.1 Solirubrobacteraceae bacterium
GTGAGGCGTTCGCTGAGCTCGCGGAGCTGGCGTCGGGCGCCGGGGTCGTATGCCTGTGGGTGAGCGTCGGATTCCCGCTCGCCGTTGAAGTAGCGGCCGCTGACCTCGTCGAGCGACGGCTCCGCGACCAGCCGCAAGGTCGCCTGGACGCCGTCGTCGAGCGAGCTGATCGGCGACGGGACGATCTTGGTCGGCATGTACGTCGCCGGGTGCAGCGCGTTGACCGTCACGCCGGCGCCGTCGCCCAGCCGCTCGGCCAGCTCGAAGGTGAACATGATCTGCGCGAGCTTGCTCTGGCAGTACGCCCGGACACCGCTGTAGTCGCGCTCGAGCATCACGTCGTCGAAGTCGATCGCCATCTGGCCCGCCGAGGCGACGTGGACGATCCGCGCCGGGGTCGAGCGGCGCAGGAGGTCGAGCAGCTCGTGCGTGAGCAGGAACCCGGCGAGGTAGTTCACCGCGAAGCGCAGCTCGTGGCCGTCCTCGCTCTGCACCCGCGCGCCGTCGCCCGGCTCGCGCGTGCCGATTCCGGCGTTGCTGACCAGGACGTCGAGGCGCGCGCAGCGCCGCCGGACGTCGTCGGCCAGCTCGCGCACCTGGGCGAGCGACGCCAGGTCGGCGAGCGCGGGCTCGACGCGCTCGTTGCCGGTCGCGGTGCGGATCGCGTCGACCGTCGTCTCGGCGCGCTCGCGGCTGCGGCCGTGCACGATGATCCTCGCCCCGCGGGCGGCGAGGTCCTCGGCGACCCGGCGGCCCAGGCCGTCCGTCGCCCCGGTGATCAGGATGGTCTGCTCCTCGAGCGGTCGCATCCGGTCAGGTTCGCACGCCGGCGAGCCCGGTCAGCGCGCGCGGTCGTAGCGGGCTCGGGCCTGGGCGACGTGCGCGCCGCCGGCGAAGGCGTCGCCGTGGACGAAGAGCGACCGCGGCGTCCGGCGGTCGACGCTCACCTCGATGCGCACCTCGTCGCCGCGGCGCACGGGCGCGCCACAGCGCAGGTCGATCGCGGCGAGCGCGAGGCCGGGCTCGGCGTCCGGGCTGTCGAGGAAGGCGCCGTCGAAGGTCTCGGCGAGCCCGTCGACGCGCCGCGTGCAGACGAACGGCGCCGGCCGCGTGGCGGCCCACATGTCGTCGAAGCGCGCCTGGTCGAGCGGCACGAGCCACGCCTCGGCCAGCCGGCCGCCGGCCACGCGGTAGACCCCGGCGGTCCGCCACCGCGCGTCGCGGCCGCCGAGCGCGGCCCGGCCGTCGGCGAGCTGCACGACGGCCTCCGCGTCGTGCATCTCGGCCAGCTGCGTGATCTCGAGGCGCCCGCCGGCCAGCTGCCGGCGCGAGACGAAGTAGTCCATCACCGCCTCGCGGCCCCGATGGTCGCCGGCGATCGGGCTGGTCCCCGGGACGTGCCAGACGATGTCGTGCGCCATGAGCTCGTCGAGCCCGTCGCCCTCCCCGCCGAGGTAGAGCTCCTGCTGGGCGCGGCGGAAGGCGTCGACGACCGCTTTCGCGCATCGCGCGCAGGACCTCCGGGGAGGCCGCGCGCCGCCTTCGCGCGCCATCACGGCTTGCGGTGGCGCCGGTACATCTCCTCGACCCAGATGAACCCGGGCCGCGAGCGCAGCGGCTCGCGGAGCTCCTGGAGCCCGGCCGGCAGCGGGTCGAGCAGCCACGGGCCCTCCGGCGGCTGCACGAGCGGGTAGAACAGCGCGGCGGCGGTGAGGTCGGCGACCGTGAAGCGCCCGCCCACCAGGTAGCCGTCGTCGCCGAGGGCGGCCTCGAGGCTGTCCAGCGCGGCGAGCACCTTGGCGCGCGCCATGTCGGCCGCTTCGTCGCCGGCCACGCGGAAGCGCAGGCCGATGAACGCCCGGCCGTAGGCCCCGCCGGCGCGCCGCAGCGGGCCGGGCAGCGCCACACCCGCCGTCCGCGCCGCGAGCTCGCCGTAGCCGTCGGGCTCGCTGCGCAGCTCGTGGAAGACGAGCCGCCGGATCGCCGGGCCGAGCTGCTCGTCGTAGAACTCCTCGAGGTCGAGCGCCGAGCGGCGCTCGCGCGGGTCCTCGGGATACAGGGCGGGCTCCGGGAAGCGCTCCTCCAGGGCGGCGATGATCGCGGTCGAGTCGCCGATCCGGTCGCCGTCGAGCTCGAGGACGGGGAAGGTCATCCGCGCGCCGCGGGTCAGCCAGAGCGCGACGAGCATGTGCGGCCCGGCCGGCGGGGCGTGGCGGTCGTGCTCGACGCCCTTGTAGGCCAGCGCCCAGCGCGCCTTCTCGCTGAAGTGCGAGATCGGGATGTGCCACAGCGTCGGGCGCCCGGTCACGTCTCACATACTGACTGGTCGGTTGGTAGACTGTCAAGTCCGATGCCGGCCGTGAGTCGCCTTGACCGCCGCACGCGCGCGGCGCGCGCCCAGGCCCGCGACGGCCGCGAGGCGCTGCTCGCGGCGGCGGAGCGCGTCTTCGCGCGGCGCGGGTACCGCGACGCCTCGGTCGACGAGATCGCCGGCGAGGCCGGGTTCTCCAAGGGCGCGGTGTACTGGCACTTCGCCGGCAAGGAGGACCTGTTCTTCGCCCTGGTCGACGAGCGCATCGACCGGCCGGTCCGCGAGGCGATCGCCGAGCTCGAGTCCGCACCACCAGGGGAGGACATGGCCGAGCGGGCGAGCGCGCTGTTCGCCGGCCTGCTGCGGCGCCGGCGGGAGCTGTTCCTGCTCGACCGCGAGTACTGGTCGCTCGCGATGCGCGACCCTCGACTGTGCACCCGCTACGCCGCGCGCCAGCGCGACCTGCGCCGCGCGCTCGCGGCGGCGCTGCGCGCACGCGTCGAGCACCTCGGCCGGCCGATCGCCGACGTCCCCCTCGAGGAGATCGCCACCGCCCTGCTCGGCCTGGCCCACGGCCTGACGCACGACCGGCTCGTCGACCCCGACGCGGTGCCGGAGCACATCCTGGGCGACACCTTCGCGCTCATCTACGCGGGCCTCGTCGCCCGCGCCTCCTAAACCCCGCAATTTCCGGTTTTCTACCCGCTGCTCTGATCCGCCGGCTGCTCAACGCGCTGGTCTACTTCCCGGCGCGGGCGATCGAGCAGACCCCGGCCGCGGCGGGGCTGCCGTTCGACGACGTCGCGATCGCCACCGACGACGGCGAGCGGCTGCACGGCTGGTGGATCCCGGCGCGCGCGCCCGCGCTCGGCCACGTCCTGCTCTGCCACGGCAACGCGGGCAACGTCGGCGACCGCGTCCTGCACGCTTCGCTGCTGGCTGCCCGGCGCTTCGACGTCCTGCTGTTCGACTACCGCGGCTACGGCCGCAGCAGCGGACGCCCGAGCGAGGAGGGCACCTACCGCGACGCCCGGGCGGCCCGCGCCGTCCTCCTCGAACGCGCCGGCGTCGATCCGCGGCGCGTGCTCTACCTCGGCGAGTCGCTCGGCGGCGGGGTCGCCGTGGCGCTCGCGCTCGAGGCGCCGCCGGCGGGGCTGATCCTGCAGTCGGCGTTCACGAGCATCCGCGACATGGCCCGGCGGCACTACCCGTTCGTGCCGCGCGCACTCGTTCCCGACGCCTACCCGGTCCTGCGGCACATCGGCGAGCTGCGCGCCCCGCTGCTCGTCCTCCACGGCGACCGTGACGCGATCGTGCCGCTCATGCACGGCGAGGAGCTCTTCGCTGCCGCGCCCGAGCCCAAGCGGATGCACGTCCTGCCTGGGGTCGGCCACAACGACCTCGTCACGCTCGCGGGCGCGGCGTGGGCGGACGCGATCGCGGCGTGGGCGGCAGGCCTGTGACCGGAAGCGTCACCGAGGGCACGGCCAGGCGGAAGTCGACGACCGGCGCGCGCCGGCGCGCCTCGACGACGGACATGCCGTGCGGGAGCGCGGGCAGCTCGATCGTGCGCCTGATGTGCAGCCGCCGCGGCAGGCGCACGCGACGATCGCGCCAGCGCACGCCGCGGATCTCGACCTGCAGGCGGTGGTCGGCGACGACGAGCTCGCCGAAGACCGCGACACCGCCGTGCCGGCGGCGCCCCACGACGTGCCCGGCGTCGTCGACGCTCAGCTTCCAGTGCGGCGAGCGCCGGTCCAGCCAGGCGACGAACGCCGCCAGCGGCGAGCGCCCGGCGATGGCGATGTCCGACGCCGCCAGGCGCGGCACGGGCAGGGGCTCGATGCGCACCGCCCGCGCGACGACGGACATCGCCTCGATGGGCAGGCCGTCCCAGTCGACGTCGCGCAGGGCGAGCCGCCCCTCGTAGCGGTCGCCGGAGCGGCGCAGCCGGATCGCGTCGACGACGGCGACCACCCGCCGGCCCTCGAGGTCGAGCTCGACGCGCTGCCCCTTGACGTTCCGGACCAGCCCGTCAGCCAGCTCCGCCAGGATCCGGATCTGGACGTCGGCCAGGCCGAGGGCGCTGCCGAGCGCAGGCTCGGCCCACCAGCGCTGGGCGCCGACCAACAGGTCGAGCCACGACGCGCGCTCTGGCGGTCCGGCCACGCTCAGCGCTCCGCCGGCTCGCCGCGCGCGACCAGCACGTCGCACGGCGCGTGATGGGCGACGTGGTTCCAGGCGCTGCCGAGCCGGCGCTCCGCGCTCGTGCCGTCGACGACGATCAGCCGCGCCTGCCCGGCGACGGCGGCATCGAGCAGCGCCGCGGCGAGGTCGCCGCGCCGAAGCTCGGTCGTGACCGGCAGCCCGCGGCCGCGCAGGTCGTCCGCGGTCTCGTGCAGGCGCTCCTCGAGCCGCTCGGGCGACTCGAGGAGCAGCCGCTGCACGCCGACCACGTGCACGGCCGCGCCGGAGGCCTGGGCGAGGTCGGCGGCGAGGTCGACCGGCAGGGCCGCGTCGGGCGACGCGGGCGCGGCGACGACGATCGTGTTGCGCGCCGCCGTCGGACCGGTGGGGCGCAGGCCGAGGGCCACGCGGTGCAGGAAGGCCACGGCCGGGCTCAGCGTGCCGGCCGCCATCGACCGCAGCAGGTGGCGCAGCGGCGGCGTCGCGCCGTCCTGGGCGGGCAGCGCGATGAGCAGCTCGACCTGTTGTCCGTGGGGCGTGATCGTGGTCGTGCCGAGACGGCGCAGCGCCGTGATCGCCGCGGTGTTGCTGGCCAGGACGGGCGCGGCGAAGTACCCGATGTTCTCCTCGCGCGCGCGCGCGACGAGCGCGTCGAGCAGGACGGTCGCCACGCCGCGGCCCTGCCACTCGTCGACGACGGCGATCGCGGGCTCGGCGACGTCGCCGTCGGTGCGCACGAACCGCGCGACGGCGACGGCGCCGGAGTCGCCGTCGCCGGTCGGCTCCGGGAAGGCGATCAGCGCCTCGTGGTCGTGGTGGTCGACGTCGGTGAGGTAGTCGAGCTGGCGATCGGTCAGGGCCGGGACCGGCCCGAAGAAGCGGCGATAGCGCGATTCCTCGCTCAGTCGCTCGAAGGCGTCCACCAGCGCGGAGCGATCGTCGGGCTCGATGGGCCGGATGACCAGGCGGCCTCCATCCGGGAGGGTCACGGCGCGGCTCACCGTGGAGACCTTAGGGTCTGGACCGTGGCCGCGTCCGCAACGCATCTGCACGATCCGCAGACGCTCTACCGCCCGCTGGGAAGACGCCCACTGGAGCCCGTTCGCGATCGACCTCGCGCTCGATCGCGAGCAGTGGCGGGCGATGGAGGATCGCTCGCTCGTGACCTTCGTCCTCGGCTCGCTGATGGTCGCCGAAGAGCGCATCACGACCAAGTTCTCCGGCCTCGTGGGGGCCTACGACAGCGAGGAGGAGGCGACGTTCCTCGCCACCCAGCAGGTCGACGAGGCGCGCCACATGCAGTTCTACGCGCGCTTCCAGGACGAGGTAGTCGACGAGCCCGGCGAGATCGCCGCCCACGTCGCGCGGGCGCGCGAGCAGGTCTCGCCGGCCTTCCGCACGATCTTCGACGAGCGGCTCGTCGCCGCGCACGACCGCCTGGTCGCCGACCCCCGCGACCGCGCGGCGAAGGTCGCCTTGAGCGTGCCCGAGGGCGCCGACGCCGGCGCGCTCGGCGCGTCGACCGACGAGCTGCGCGCCTTCGCCCTCGGCGGGCTGCCGCCTGAAGATCATCGGCGTGCCGCTCGAGTCGCTCTGACCGCCGTACGACATTCGTCGAGAACCGCGGATCGCGGGCTGCGACCCGGTCTACGCTCCGCCAGACGGAGCGACGATGCACGATCCTTCGGTGCCCCAGCTGGCCCTTCTCCTCGACGCGGGGGCCATGGCCCGCCGGCTGGCCGGCGCGCTGCGCGCCACGCGCGTGGCGGCCGTCAGCGTCCGGCGCGTCTTCTACCGGCCCGGCCGCCGGATCTCCGTCCGCTACGCCGCCCCGACCGCCGAC
>DASXRF010000301.1:0-1834 GCA_036506755.1 Solirubrobacteraceae bacterium
GGCGTCGTGTTCGTGTAGACCGCCCGCGCGTCGAGCGCGACGTGCCCCACGCGGTACGGTCCCGTCGCCGTGTACGTCGCCTTCTGGACGACCCGCGGGCCGATGTCGGCGTACGCCCCCACGTCGAAGTCGGCGCGGCAATCGACGGCGACCAGCGTGCCGTCGCGCGCGAAGCCGACGCGGACGGTGACGCGGGAGCTGCAGCGGCGCACCGTCTGGAAGGCTTCGGTGGCCGACGCCGCGAGCCGGACCGGCCGCCCCGCGACGTGCGCGAGGGCGGCGGCGAGCGGTTCGAGCTTCGCGTAGGTCTTGCTGCCGAAGCCGCCGCCGAGGTGCGGGACGACGATGCGGATGCGCGACAGCGGCGCGTCGAACATCTTCGCCAGCTCCACGCGCACCGAGTAGGGGTTTTGCGTCGAGGCCCAGACCGTGAGGCCGCCGGTCTCGTCCCAGGCGGCGAGCGCGGCGTTCGGCTCCATCGCGTAGTGCTGCACGCGCGGGAAGTGGAACGTGTCCTCCACGACCACGTGCGCGCTCGCGAGCGCGGCCTCGGCGTCGCCGCGGGCGTAGCGGAAGCGGTGACAGACGTTGGTGCCGGGCTCGGGACGCAAGGTCGAGAGGTCGGCGAAGTGGCCGGCGAGCGGCTGCCCCGTGTGCACGAGCGGAGCGCCCGGCGCCAGCGCCTCCTCCAGCGTGATGACTGCGGGCAGCGGCGTGTAGTCGACGTCGATGAGCTCGAGCGCCTCCGCCGCCGTCGCCTCGTCGACCGCGACGACCGCCGCCACCGGATCGCCCTCGTAGCGCGCGACGTCGAGGGCCAAGATCGGGCGGTCGCGGAACGCCGGCCCGAAGTACGGGTCGATCCATTGTTCGGCTCGCCTCGGACGGCGGGGACTCGATCGCAGACTCGCCTCGCCTTGCGGCTGCGGCTCGCACTGCGGCCCCGCGACGTGCTGCGGCTCGCACCGCTGTTCGGCTTGCCACCTGAGGTCGGCGCCGGTCAGCACGGCCAGGACCCCGGGGCGCGCGCGCGCTCGCGTGGCGTCCACGCGCGTGACGCGCGCGTGCGGGTAGGGCGACCTCAAGATTTTCGCGTGCGCCATGCCCGACATCACGAGGTCGGTGACGTAGCGCGCGCGGCCGGTCACCTTCTCGAGGCCATCGACGCGCGGCACCGACTGTCCGACCGCACGGCGCGGGTCCGGAGCGCCGGGCGCCTCCGCCGCGCCACCTCGGCCGGCGGCTTGAATCGCCTCGAGGATCTTGCGATACCCCGTGCAGCGGCAGAGGCTGCCGCGCAGGTAGTGGAGCACGTCCTCGTGCGATGCGGCCGGCTGCTCGTCGAGCAGCGCCTTCGTCGTCAGCAGCATCCCGGAGGTGCAGAAGCCGCACTGCACGGCGCCACGGGCGACGAACGCCTGCTGGATCGGCCCGAGCCCGCCGTCGCCGGCGAGGCCCTCGACCGTCTGCACGGCACGGCCGTCCGCCTCCACCGCGAGGTACGTGCACGCGCTCACCGCGAGGCCGTCGACCAGCACGGTGCACGCGCCGCAGACCTGCGCGTCGCAGGACCGCTTGGCTCCCTTGAGGTCGAGGCGGTCGCGCAGGACGTCGAGCAGGAGGGCGTGCACCGGCACGTCGAGCTCGTGCGCGCGCCCGTTGACGACGAGCCGGATCGTCATGCGACGACCGCGTGCTGGTACTGGGCCGGCGCCTCGGCGCCACGCGCTCTCGCGGCGGCGACGCGAAGCGCCCGGCGCGTGAAGATGGCGACCATCTCGCGCTTGTAGTCGGCCCTTCCGTGGAGGTCGTCCGCCGGATCGGCACCGGCGGC
>DASXRF010000302.1:0-6180 GCA_036506755.1 Solirubrobacteraceae bacterium
GGGATCGAGTGCGTCATGTGGATCAGCTCGATGTCGAACGGCCCGAGCTCGATGCGCTCGCCCGGCTCGACGTCCTCGAGCTCGATGTCGCGCAGGCGGTGCTCGTCGAGCTTGGAGCGGGCCATCGCGGTCGTCAGCCGCCCGCCGAAGACCGGCGGCGCGTGGTCGAGCTCGCGCAGCACGAACGGCAGCGCGCCGATGTGGTCCTCGTGGCCGTGGGTGATGACGATGCCCTCGATGTCGTCCGCGCGCTCGCGCAGGTAGGTGAAGTCGGGCAGCACGAGGTCGATCCCGAGCATCTCGGCGGTCGGGAAGCGCAGGCCGGTGTCGACGACGACGATCCGGCCGTCGAGCTCGACGACCGTCATGTTCTTGCCGATCTCCCCCAGTCCGCCGAGCGGCAGGACGCGGAGGGTGCCGTCGTTCATGCGCGCGCGGCCAGAAGGCCGTGGCGCTCGAGGGTGTCGCGGATCGCCGCGGTCTCGTCCTCGTCGGCGGCGACGAGCGGCAGGCGCAGGCCGCCGACGTCGTGGCCGAGGAGGTTCAGCGCGGCCTTGATCGGGATGGGGTTGGTGGTGACGTTGAGGATCTTGAAGACGTCGCTCAGCTCGTCGTGGATCGTCTGGCGCTGGTCGGGCTCGTCGACCATCCGGCGCATCTCGTCGCCGACGATGTGGCTGGCCACGGAGATCGCGCCGGCGCCGCCCATGTCAAGCGTGGCGGCGAAGATGTCGTCGTTGCCCGCGTAGACATCGAGGCCCTCGATCGGCGCGAGGCTCTCGTTGTTGGCCTGCTTGACGCCGACGATGTTGCCGGCCTGCGCGCCGATCTCGGCCAGGAGGTCGTTGGGGATGTCGAGCGCGGTGCGGCTCGGGATGTTGTAGAGGAGCACCGGCTTGTCGGTGGCCCGGGCGATCTCCGTGTAGTGGGCGAGCAGCCCGCGGCGGTTGGGCTTGACGTAGTACGGGGTGACGCTCAGGACCGCGTCGGCGCCCGCCGCGGTCACGCGCTCGGTCAGCCGGACCGCGTGGCGCGTGTCGTTGGAGCCGGCGCCAGCGACGATCGTGAAGCCCGCGTACGGGCGCTCCGCGCAGGCGAGGGCGACGACGCCGACGTGCTCGTCGTCGTCGAGGGTGGCCGCCTCGCCTGTCGAGCCGCAGACGACCGCGCCGTCAGAGCCGTGGTCGGCGAGGTGGCGCAGGAGCGCGACGAAGGCCTCCTCGTTGACGCTCAGGTCGTCGTCGAACGGCGTGACGACGGCGGTCAGGATCGTGCCGAGGGCAGCCATTGGAGGAAGCGTAGCCCGTGCCGGCGTCCGGCCGGCACCTTGACCGGGCAGGGCTTCGTCCGGTCGCCCTTAACCCGAGCCCGGTGGCGGTTGGGGCGGCGGTGCCGGGGCCTCGGGCGGCGGGGGCGCTGGCTTCTCCATGTCACAACATTGCCACGGGCTCCCGGTTGGCGCCGGGGCGTCGTCTACCGTCGCGCGGGTGACGATCGTGGCGGATTCCCTGGTGGTGGAGGTCGAGCGGGTACGGTGGCGCTCGCCCGACGGCGAGTTCGCCGTGGTCTCGGGGGTGACGGACGACGGCGAGGCGATCACGGTGACCGGGCCGCTCGGCCACGTGCACGAGGGCGAGACCGTCGAGGTGGGCGGCGGCTGGCGCGAGCACGAGCGCTTCGGGCGCCAGTTCGCGGCGGAGGCCGTCCGGCTGCGCGAGCCGGTCAGCGAGGCGGCGCTGCTCGGGGTGCTCGCGGCGGTCAAGCACGTCGGGCGGCTTGGGGCGCAGTGGTTGGTGGACCGCTGGGGCGCCGAGGTGCTCGACGTCGTGGACGCCGATCCCCGCGCGCGCCTGCGCGAGGTGCCGGGGATCGGAAGGGCGCGGATCGGCGCGGCCGTCGCGTCGTGGCAGGAGGCGCGCGCGCTGCGCGCGGTGCGACTGTTCCTGGACTCGCACGGCGTGCCCGCCGCGGCGGCGGCCCGGGCGGCGCGCGCGCTGGGGCCGCAGGCGATCGAGGTGCTGACCGACGACCCGTACCGGATCACCGAGCTGGAGGGCGTCGGCTTCGCGACCGCCGACGCCCTGGCGCGCGCGCTCGGCACGCCGCCCGACGCGCCGTCGCGCCTGCGCGCGGGGGTGCTGCACGCGCTGCGCGAGGCCGAGACGGACGGGCACTGCGGGCTGCCGCGCGCGGAGCTGGCCGCACGCGCGCGGCGGCTGCTGGGCGCGGACGCGGACGACGCGATCGACGAGCTGGCCGTGCGCGGCGACGTGGTCGTCGACGACGAGCTGGTCGCCGGTGCGGCGCTGCACCGGACCGAGGCGCGGCTGGCCGAGCGGGTGCGCGCGCTGCTCGAGGGTGGCGCGGTGCTGAAGGTGCGCGGACTGAGCCGTCCCGTGCGGGGTGCGTTCGTGCCGACCGACGCGCAGTGGGCGGCCGTCGAGCGTGCGGCGGAGCACCGGCTGTCGATCCTCACCGGCGGCCCGGGCACGGGGAAGACCGCGGTCATGCGTACGCTCGTCGACGTCCTGCGCCCGCACGGCGTGCGCGTGCGGCTGTGCGCGCCGACCGGCAAGGCGGCGCGGCGGCTGAGCGAGAGCACGGGCGCCGAGGCGAGCACCATCCACCGGCTGCTCGAGTGGGTGCCCGGCGAGGGCCCGGCGCGCGGGCCGGCCGACCCGGTGGACGCCGACCTGCTCGTCGTCGACGAGGCGTCGATGCTCGACGTCCGGCTGGCCGGGGCCCTGTTCGCGGCGGTGGGCGAGCGCACGCACGTGCTGCTCGTGGGCGATCCCGACCAGCTGGCGCCGGTGGGCCCGGGCCGCGTGCTGGGCGACCTGCTCGCCGCCGGGAGCGTCCCGGTGACCGCGCTGACGGAGATCTTCCGGCAGGCGGCGCGGTCGCTGATCGTGCGCGCCGCGCACGCCATCAACGCCGGCGAGCACCCGCCGCGGACGGCGCCGCCCGACGTGGAGCGGGATCTGTACTTCGTCGCGCGCGGCGACCCGGCACGGATCGTCGAGGAGGTCGTCTCGCTCGCCTCGCGGCGCCTGCCCGAGCACCTCGGGCTCGATCCGCGCGCCGACGTCCAGGTCCTCGCGCCGATGCACAAGGGCCCGGTCGGCGTCGACGCGCTCAACGCGGAGCTGCGCGCGGTGCTCAACCCCGACGGGCCGCCGCTGCCGGGCAGCGCCCTGCGCGTCGGCGACCGCGTGCTGCAGACGGTCAACGACCACGAGCACCAGCTGATGAACGGCGAGACCGGCGTGCTCGTCCATCACGACGCCGAGCGCGATCGCGTGGTGTTCGCCACCGACGACGGCCGGCGGCTGAACCTGCCGACCTCGGCGCTGGCCACCGTGCGCCTGGGCCACGCCGCCTCCGTCCACAAGGCTCAGGGCTCGCAGTGGCCGGCGGTCATCGTGGTCCTCTTCCGCGGCCACGCGCACATGCTCACGCGCAACCTGCTCTACACGGCCGTCAGCCGGGCGCAGCGGATGCTGGTGCTGGTCGGCGAGCCCGAGGCGCTCGGGCTCGCGCTACGCCGCGTCGACGGGCAGCGGCGCTTCACGCGCCTGGCAGGTCTCGTGGGCTGAGCGGGCGGACGGCGTCCCACGCGCGAGGTGGGCGCCGGGTCACAGCCCGCCCCCCGGGCCCGCGCGGCTGCGGCCAGCCCACAGCCGCCCGCCGCCCGACGGCGGACCGTCGCGACGGTGGGGGCTGCGGTGCTGGCGCGTCAGCCCACGTCCAGACGCGGCATGTCGCAGCGTGCATCGAAGCACGCGTCCGGCAGGCCGGCCGACCGCTGGTGGAAGTGCACCTCGGGCGGGGTGGGCGTGGGGTGCAGCGTGCGGCCGAACGCCGCGAGGATGCGTCGGGTCATCGAACGCTCCGTGTTCGTGGGTGGTAGAACGTCGACGGCGGGGGGAAGGCGCGGGACAAAGACGCCTCCCAAACCGTCGCTCCGCATGGTCATCGACCGCGCGGAGAGAGATTGTAACACGTTTGTGACATCCCCCGGGCGCCGTCACCGAGCGGACGTTCCCGGGTAGTGACCTGCAATGGCGACGACTCCCACCGCCGACGACATCATCCCCGCCCTGCGCGGCGTGCTGCACGCATGGGCCTTCTGGTTCGCCGCGGTCGCGGGCGGCGTGCTCATCGCGCTCGCGCCGGGCGGCACCGCGCGGATCGCCTCGATCGTGTACGCGATCGGGCTGTGCGCGCTGTTCGCGGGCAGCGCGATCTACCACCGCTGGCGCTGGGACGTGCGCTGGCGGCCGCTCCTGCGCCGCATCGACCACAGCACCATCTTCGTCTTCATCGCCGCGAGCTACACGCCGATCGCGCTGCTCGTGCTGGATGGGCCGCTGCGCGTCGTCGTGCTGGCGACCGTCTGGGCGGGCGCGCTGGCCGGCGTCGTCTTCAGCGTCGTGTGGATCGGTGCGCCGCGCTGGCTCGTCGCCGGCACGTACCTGGCGCTGGGCTGGGTGGCGATCATCGCGACGCCGCAACTCGTCGACCGGCTGCCGGTCACGCCGCTCGCGCTGCTGGCGGCGGGCGGCCTGCTCTACAGCGCCGGCGCGGTCGTCTACGCGCTCAAGCGGCCCAACTTCGCGCCGCGCGTGTTCGGCTTCCACGAGCTCTTCCACGCGTTCGTCATCGGCGCGGCCGTCAGCCACTTCGTCGCGATGGCCGGCTGGGTGGTGCCTGCGTGACCGGCGGCACCTACGTGTTGTAGGCCAGCTCGAGCCCCGGGCGCGGCCACTCGACGGCCACGAGGCGTCCGGTCGCCGAGCAGGTGATGTAGGCGGTCCGTCGGTCGTCGCCGCCCCAGCAGATGTTCGTGGTCAGCGGGTCGCCGGTCTCGGTGAGCTCGATAGCGGAGCCGTCCGGCGAGATCGACGTCACGCCGCCGCCCGTGGGGATGATCGTCGCCACGCAGACGTTGCCTTCGGCGTCCACGCCGAGCGAGTCGAACAGCTGGAGCCCCGGCAGGCCGGCGACGAGCGTCCCGCCGTGCTCGACGAGCCCCGGGACCGGCTCGACCTGACCGGCGCTCGGGAGCGCCCAGGACCACAGGCGCCCGGTCCACGTCTCGGCGACGTACAGCCGCTTGCCGTCCGGTGACAGGCCGATGCCGTTGGGCGACTGCAGCCCCCAGACGACCTCCCGGATCTCCGAGCCATCGGGCTTCGCGTAGTAGACGCCGCCGACGTCGACCTCGCGCTCGCGGTGCGTTCCGTGGTCGGTGAACCACAGGCCGCCCTCGCGGTCGAAGACGAGGTCGTTGGGCCCGCGCAGCCCGCGCCCGTCGCACTCGCGGTAGAGCACCTCGACCTCGCCGCTGTCGAGGTCGATGCGCTCGATGCGTCCGCCCTCCCAGCTGTCCGGGGTCGCGCCGGGGATCGTGAGCCCCTCGATGTCGTGCCAGGTGAACGAGCCGCCGTTGTTGCAGACGTAGAGCTTGCCGTCGGGGCCGATCGCCGAGCCGTTGGGCCCGCCGCCGGTCTCGGCGACGACGTCGACCGAGCCGTCGGGCGAGACGCGCGAGACGCGCCCGCCCTGGATCTCGACGAGCACGACGCTGCCGTCGCCCATCGCCACCGGCCCCTCGGGGAACTTCAGCCCGCTCGCGACCTCACGCACCTCGGCCATCGCCACTCCTGTCCGCTCGCTCCGCCGGTCGGCGGCAGCTAATCACGGCCCGCCGCGCCGTGCCCGGCCGGATCTAGCGGCGCGGGCGCTCGTCGTCGCGACGCAGCGCATCGGTGAAGACGCGCGGCACGCGGGCCGCGTCGCCCTCCTCCCACAGCGTCACGACGACGAGCTCGCCGCGCGGCGCGTCGTGGCGGCAGACGAACACGAGGTCGCGGTCGGCGACGTCGCGGACGAGGACGGTGGCGCGCTCCCCCGCCTCGACGCGCCCCGCCGCCCACGCCTCGCCCACCCGCCCGGCGATCTCGGCGCGCGGATCGAGCCGCCCCGCCACGCGCTGGCGGTAGCGCTCGACCGCGTGGTCGCTCACCGACACGAGGACGCCCGGCCGGCTCACCCGCGGATCACTCCGCGAACAGCAGGTGCTCGAGCCCCACGACCGGCGACTCGGGCAGGTCCGCGACTCGGCGGATCGCCAGCAGCACGCCGGGCATGAACGACATGCGGTCGATGGAGTCGTGG
>DASXRF010000303.1:0-5165 GCA_036506755.1 Solirubrobacteraceae bacterium
CGTCTACGACCCGCCTATCGCTGCGGACGAGAAGCTAGTCGTCCCACTCCCAGCAGTAGTAACCGTCGCCGGTCTCGACGCAGACGTAGTCGGTCACTGTCGGCACGACGTACCACGAACCCCAGTCGAAGTCGTCGCTGAAGCCCTGTACGGACTGCCCGCGCTCCGGGGTCTGGCCGAGCTCCTCGAAGTGCCCCTCCTTGCCCTCGGGGATCTTGAACTTCTCCATCGTGGGCAAGGGGATGGCGTACCTCTCACCCTGCTCGTTGCGCAACATGAGAGCACCGCTCATGGCTCCTCCTTGCGGTTAGGCAGTGGGACGAACGTAGTTGAAGTCCCGGAACGCGACAAGGCACCCTGAGGGTGAAATGACTCACCCCCGGGCGGGGTGGTCGGACCCCCTCTCGAGCAGCGCGGCGAACAGCGCGAACGCCCGCTCGCGCGCCTCGTCCGCGCGGCGCTCGGTCTCGGCGACGAGCTCGGGCGTGCCCTTCCAGCCGGCGACGATCGCCGGCGTGACCTCGGGGTGGAACTGGATGCCGGCGTGGCGCCCGGCGCGGTAGGCCTGCACGCCGCTGTCGTTGGCCGCGAGCACCCGCGCGCCGGGCGGGGCGAGGACCTCGTCGTCGTGCCAGGCCAGCCACGGGCCGTCCGGGACGACGCGCGGCGCCCGCGTCCCGACCGTCACCCAGCCGAGCTCGGGGCGCTCGGCGCGCCTCACGCCGCCGCCCAGCGCGCGGGCCAGGGCCTGGGCGCCGAAGCACACGCCGAGGATCGGCACGCCGGCCGCGACGGCGGCGCGCAGGGTCGCCTGCTCGTCGGCCTGCCAGGCGAGCGCGTCGTCGTCGGCCGCATGCTCGGAGCCGAGGGTGACGAGCCGGTCGAAGCCCGCCGGGTCGGGCGGGCGCTCGCCCTGGTCCAGGCGCACGGTGACCACCTCGGCGCGGGTCGCCAGCCAGTCGCCGAGCAGGCCCGCGGGCGCGTTGTGGTCGTGCTGGAGGACGAGGACCAGCGTCAGCTCTGCTCGGCCGACGACCCCGCCGCCATCTTGCGCAGGTCCATCGCCTTCTCGTAGGTCGCCTCGTCGACGCCGTGCTCGAGCGCGACCTCGCGCAGCATCCTCCCGGAGGCGGCCGCCTCCTTGACGATCTCGCCCGCCTTGTCGTAGCCGATGAACGGGTTG
Organism: Solirubrobacteraceae bacterium; assembly: GCA_036506755.1. Classification (GTDB taxonomy): domain Bacteria; phylum Actinomycetota; class Thermoleophilia; order Solirubrobacterales; family Solirubrobacteraceae; genus DASXRF01. Next base: position 1,184 of record DASXRF010000303.1, read on the forward strand.
AGCGCGGTGGCCGCGGCGAGGGTCGACTCGGCGCTGCGCCGGCACCCCTCGAGGTTGGCCTTGATGCCCTCGACGCACTTCTCGCGCAGCAGCGTCGCTGCGCTGGTGAGCAGCGAGATCGAGCCGGTGGGCCCGACGAGGTTGCGCGCCATGAGCGGGATGCGCACGTTGAGCTCGAACTGGCCCTGCATGCCGCCCACGGTGATCGCCGTGTCGTTGCCGATCACCTGCGCCGCGACCTGCAGGACGACCTCGGGGATCACCGGATTGACCTTGCCCGGCATGATCGACGAGCCCTTCTGCAGCTCGGGCAGGAAGATCTCGCCGATGCCGGCGCGCGGCCCCGAGCCCATGAGCGCGAGATCGTTGGCGATCTTGGTCAGCGAGACGGCGATGACCTTCAGCGCGCCGGACAGCTCGACGAGCGCGTCGCGGTTGGCCTGTGCCTCGAACGGGTCCTCAGGCGGCGCGATGGTCAGGCCCGTCGCCTCGTTGAGCCGGTCGCGGACGCCCTCGGCAAAGCGCGGGTGGGTGTTGAGCCCGGTGCCCGTCGCGGTGCCCCCGAGCGGGATCTGCGCGACGTGCGGCAGCGCGTTGGCCAGGCGGAGGTCGCCGAGCCGGATCTGGGCGGCGTAGCCGGCGAACTCCTGGCCGAGCGTCACCGGCACGGCGTCCATCAGGTGCGTGCGCCCGGCCTTGACGATGTCCTTGAACTCCTCGGCCTTGTCGGCCAGGGCGCGCTCGAGCGCCTGCAGCGCCGGCCGCAGCCGATTGGTCGCGTCGTCGAGCGCGGCGAGGTGCACGGCGCTCGGGAACACGTCGTTGGACGACTGGCCCATGTTGACGTGGTCGTTGGGGTGGACGCCTTCGCCGGCCAGGTTGGCGATCACCTCGTTGGCGTTCATGTTCGACGACGTCCCCGAGCCGGTCTGGAAGACGTCGATCGGGAACTGGTCGTCGACCTCGCCGTTGGCGACGCGGTCGCCGGCCGCGGCGACCCGCTCGGCGAGGTCGCGGTCGAGCTTGCCCAGCTCCGCGTTGGTGCGCGCCGACGCCGCCTTGATCCGCCCGAGCCAGCGCACGACGCCGGCGGGAACGCGCTCGCCCGAGACCGGGAAGTTCTCGACGGCCTTGGTCGTCTCGCCGCCCCACAGCTGCTCGCCCGCCGTCGCCTGCGTCGCCATGTCGGAACCCTCCTGTGCCTGAGTTATGACCCGCACGCTACCGCGCCTCACGCGCGCGGGAGGGCGTCGATCCGGTCGATCCACGCGGCCACGGCGGGGTGGCCGGCGAGCTCCTGGCTCTCGTGGAGGACGCGGTGGAAGCGCTCGCCGTCGGAGGGCTCGATCCGGGCGGCGTACTTGAGGAACGGGAAGGCGAGCAGGTCGGCGGCGCTCAGCGCGTCGCCGAAGAGGTACGGGCGCCCGGCGAGCAGGCGCTCGAAGACCGCGACGTGGCCGCGCAGCTCGGCCCAGTGCGCGGGGGTGCCGTCGCCGCCGGCGATCGCGTTGGGCGCCACCTTCCAGACGCGGTTGAACCAGTCCGCGAACACGTCGAGCTCGGCGGCGCGCGCGGCGTCGTCGGGCCACAGCGGCGGCTCGGGGTGGTCGTCGTCGAGCCGGCGCAGGATCGCGGTCGAGTCGGCGACGACCTCGCCGTCGTCGAGGACGAGGACCGGGACGAGGTCCTGCCCGGAGACCGCGACGACCGGCGAGCGGTCGGCGGGGTCGACCGCGACGTGCTCGACCTCGAGCCCCTTGAGCGCCAGCGCCAGCGTGACGCGCTCGACGTTGGTGGAGAACGGGATCTCGTAGAGGCGCATCACACGCAGAAGGCTGCCAGCTCGCGCGCCACGCCCACCGGGTCGTCGTAGGCGATGAGGAACCCCGTGCCGGGCAGGACGCGCAGCTGGCCGCGCGGCAGCAGGTCGAGCGCCTGCTCGGCGGTGGCGAGCGGGTGCGCGGGGTCGCGGTCGGCCCACAGCAGGAGCGTCGGGACCGTGAGGCGCGGCAGCTGGTCGAGGACCGGGCGCTGGGAGCCCGCCGGCGGCCAGGCGCGGGCGAAGCGCGACCACGAGCGGGCGAGGTTGGCGTTGCCGCCCGCGTCGGCGAGCGCGTGGCGCACGAGGTCGCGCGCCGCCGGGTCGCCCTGCGCGGAGAGGTTGACGCCGAGGTTCGGGCGCAGGGCGAGGCGGGCGGCGTGGCCGGCCAGGCGGTCGAGGCCCGGCGCGCCGCCGGCGCGCGCGGCCACGCGCCACGCCCGCCACCACGCGCCGCGCGCGAGCGGCCGGTGCAGCCGGCATGGCATGAGCACGAGCCGGCCCGGCCGCAGCCGCCCGCCGGCCACGGCGCGCACGAGGATCTCGGCGCCGAGCTCGTGGCCGCCCAGCGCCGCGCGCGGCCCCAGGACGTCGGCGGCGAAGCCCGCCATCACGTCGGCCAGCCAGTCGAGCGTGTAGGGGTGGCGCGGGCGGTCCTCGGAGTCGCCGTGCAGGGGCAGATCGGGGAGCACGACGCGAAAGCGGTCGGCGAGCTCCTCCACCACCGGCATGAACTCGCGGTGCGAGAGGAGCGCCGAGTGCAGCAGCGCGAGCGGCGGCCCCGTCCCCGCCTCGCGGTAGGCGATGCGCGCCCCGTCGCCGTGGTGGTACAGGCGCAGCCTCACCCGTCGCGCTCCCCGGCCCGCCGGCCGCGCTCGAGGGGCGTCTGCGCGCCAGCGGGCAGGCGCCGCGCGGTGACCTGCAGGCGGTGCACGAGCTCGGCGTGGATGCCCTCGCTGTGTGCCGCCCCCCGCTCGGCCGCGCCGATCAGGTAGCCGAGGCGCACCGCCGCGCCGGGATCGTCGTCCGCGCGGTCGGCGAGGCGGTCGGCGAGGCGCGTGACGACCACGCCGAAGCTCTGCAGGTCGCCCGCCCCGCGCGCGTTGGCCACGCACTGCGACAGGCGCGTGCCGTCGGGCAGCGCGACCGGACCCGGCGCCCGCCGCAGGGCCTGCGCGATCGGACGCTCGCCCTGCGTGCACAGCGTCGACAGCGGCGGCCGCTCGTCGCCGCACCCCGGCGCCGCCGCCACGGCGGCGGCGAGGCCGAGCGCCACGCCGGGCCGCGTCACCGGGGAAACGCGGATCGTCCTCGCTGCGCCTTGCGCATCGCCTCGACGACGCGCCGCATGACGAACACGCGCGCGTAGGACTTGTTCTCGGCCGCCACGACGGTCCACGGCGCCCAGTCGGTGTCGGTCCGCACCAGCATCTCCTCGACCGCGGCCTCGTACTGCGGGCGCTTCTCGCGGTTGCGCCAGTCCTCGTCGGTGAGCTTCCAGCTCTTCAGCGGGTCGTCGCGGCGCTTCTCGAAGCGCTCGAGCTGCTCGGCGTCGGAGATGTGCAGCCACAGCTTGACGAAGACCATGCCCTCGGCGGTCTGGACGCGCTCGAACGCGTTGATCTCGTCGTAGGCGCGCTTCCACTGCGCCTTCGTGGCGAAGCCCTCGACGCGCTCGACGAGCACCCGGCCGTACCAGGTGCGGTCGAGGACCGCCAGGCCACCCCAGCCCGGCAGGGCGGCGACGAAGCGGTCGAGGTAGTGATGGCGCTTCTCGTCGTAGCTCGGCGCCGCGAACTGGGCGACGCGCACGTGGCGCAGGTCGAGTGGCGAGACGAGGCGCTTGATCGCCCCACCCTTGCCCGATGCGTCCCATCCCTCGAAGAGCACGCACACCGGGCGGCCCAGCGAGCCGTCGCCCTTGAGCCCCCCGAGGCGCAGGCGCAGGTCCTGCAGGCGCTCGCCCTCCTTGCCGAGCCGGCGGGCCTCCTCGTCCTGCGACATCTTCAGCGAGAGGTCGACGTCGTCCAATCGGCCCATCGAAGCTGCATCCTCGCAGGCAAAGCTGTGCAAAGCCGCCCGTCGGGGCTCAGGTCGCGCGGGCGTGCACGACAACGTCGGCCATGGAGCACGACTCGACGTCGCAGCCCCGCCTCGGCCTGT
>DASXRF010000304.1:0-13504 GCA_036506755.1 Solirubrobacteraceae bacterium
GCCCCGGATCGCGACCGCCGCGAACTGGACGCCGGGGAAGGCGCCGCGCAGGGCCTGCAGGCGGTCGAGCGCGGCCTCGCACTCCGCGCCGCGCGTGGCGAGGAAGGCGAGGACCACCGGGCCGCGCTCGGCCAGCTGGCAGACGTTGAGCACACGCGGTCCCCGGACGTCGCAGGCGGGCCGCGGGCCGGCGTTGGGCTGGTCGTCCTCGGTGGCGACGTTCGCGTCGCCCTGGAGGTCGCTGAGCGCGAGCGGGACGGCGAACGGCGGGAGCGGGTGATCGGCCGGCACGCCCGTCGAGCTGGCGTGCTCGGTCGTCAGCGTGTTCAGCGTGGCGTAGGCGATGAGCAGGAACAGCGCGACGCCGACGAACCACAGGTAGCGCGTCGTGCCGGGCGGGCGCGGGACCCGCGCCGAGCGGCCGGCGCCCTCGCCGCTCATCGGACGGGCGCGCGCCCCAGCCGCGGCCGGCGCAGGGCGGGCCGCCCGACGCTCACGCCGCGCTCGGCGAGCACGAGGACCGCCGGCAGGACGACGAGCACGCCGAGCAGCGAGACCGTGAGGTCGACGACGGTCACCCAGCCGAAGTCGCGCAGCATGCGGATGTCCGAGACGGCGAGCACGGCGAAGCCCGCGATCGCCGTCACGCCCGAGGCGAGCACCGCCGCGCCGGTCGAGCGGTACGTGCGCCGCAGCGCGTCGTCCTGCGGGCGCCCCGCGGCGCGCTCCTGGCGGTAGCGCTCGGCGAGCAGGACGCTGAACTCCGTCGAGATCGCGATGACCAGGGCGCCGAGCGTCACCGACATCGGGTTGAGCTCGATGCGCAGGGCGAAGAGCAGCAGCGCGGACCACCCGGTGGCCAGCGCGATCGGGACCAGCGGCACCAGCGCCCGGCGCGGCTCGCGCAGCGCCGCCAGCAGCACGATGGCCACGGCGACGAGCCCCAGCAGCAGCGTGGCCAGGCGCCGCCACGGCGAGGCGACCTTCGCGTTGGCGTCGGCGGCAAGCACCGGCAGGCCCGCCAGCTCGGCGCGCACGCCGGGCGGCCGGTCGGCCAGCTCCCGGCGCATCGTGTCGACGACCTCCTTCTGGCGCGCCAGCGGCATCAGGCGGATGCCGAAGGCCAGCGTCGCCGTCCTGCGATCGGGCGTGATCACCGCCTGGGAGAAGTAGGCCGGGACGGCGTCCAGCAGCGCGCGCACCTGCTGCTGGGACGGCGTGGCGCCCTGGGTGCGCAGCAGATCGGTCAGCGAGAAGGCCGGGCACAGCGTCGCCGCGCCGCAGCCCTTGCGCGAGCCGTAGCCGTAGCGGCGCAGCAGGCGCTGCTGGTAGTCGGTCATCCAGCTGATGACGTTCGCGTCGGTGAGGTCGCTCGCGCTGACGACGACGTCGATCTCGCCTCCCACGCCGGTCGACTCCTGCAGGGCGCGCAGGTCGCGCAGCGCCGGGAGGTCCTGCGGCACGAGCTTCTGCACGTCGGTCTCGACCTTCGCCTGCGTGTCGAGCGCCCAGCCCCCGACGGCGAGCGCGGCGGCGATCAGCAGGACGCGGCGCGGGTCGCGCAGCGCGGCGGCGAGCGAGGCGCGCGCGGCGCGGCCGGCCCCGGCGCGCGCGCGGCGCGCGAGCGGGTTGCGCAGCACGAGCTCCTCGGCGCCGCGCCCGGCTGCGACGAGTGTTTCGGGTAGCCGGCGGGCTCGCGGGACGCCGCGGCCCGCGAGCGACAGCACGCCCACCCCGGCGGTCAGCGCGCAGGCGAGCGCGAGCACGATGCCGGCGACCAGCAGCAGCCCGAAGTCGCGGACCATCGGCACCGGCGACAGCGCGAGCACGAGGAAGCCCGCGGCGGTCGCCGCGGCGGCCGTGGCGATGGTGGGCACGCCGCGCCGCGCCGCCGCGCCCAGGCCCTCCTCCCCGACGCGCGACTGCACCTGGATCGCGTAGTCCACGGCGAGGCCGAGCAGCACCGGCAGCACGCCGATCGTGGCCATGGTCAGCGGCGCGCCGGCGAGTGCGAGCGCCCCGAAGGTCAGCGCCGCCGCGAGCAGCGCGATGCCCAGCGGCAGCAGCCGCAGCCGGGCGCGGAAGACGACGGCCAGCGTCGCGGCCATGACGAGCAGCGCCGCGACGAGCAGCACGACCAGCGAGTGCGTGATGTCGGACGTCAGGTCGTCGACGACGACGGGTGCGCCGGTGACGACGTACGTCCCGCCGTTGCCCAGACGCCAGTCGGGCATGCGCACGGCGCGGCGCACGAGCGCGATCGCGTCGCGCCTCTGGCGCTCGGAGAGCGTCGGCTTGAGCCGCACCTGGACCAGCGCGGCGTCCTTGGTCGGGAACAGGTACGCGAAGCGCGGCTTCGGCGAGCCGGTCGGCTTGGTCGGGTCGAAGACCAGGCGCGAGACGAAGGACGGGTCGTTGAGGCGCGGGACGTCGGTGAGGCCGTAGCGCAGGCCGAGCGCCACGACGTCGCGGGTGAACTGCAGGTTGACGAGCTGCTCGGCCTGGTCGGCCGCCTTGCGCGCCTGGGCTACCGTCCGGCCCCGCGCGCGGGCGAGCTTGTAGGCGGCCTCGCGCGCCCGGCGCGCCCTGCGCGCCGTGCTGCGCTGCTGCGCGGCGAACTCGTCAGCGATCTGCGTGACGGCCTCGTTGATGAAGGTTCCGGGCCCGTAGACGACCTGCACGGGCTTGATCCGGGCCATCTGGGCGCACGGGCCGTTCGGACCGCCACGCGGCTTGACGTTGGGCGGCGCGTTGCCTGACAGGCAGCCCTCGAGCCCGAGCACGCGGGCGATGTCGGGCGTGAGGACGAGCCGCGTCAGCGGCTCACGGACGAGCACGATGATGGAGTCGTCGCCGAAGCGCTCGTGGTAGCGCTGGGTCGCCTGGTAGGTCGCGGTCGAGCGCCCGACGAGCGTGTCGGTCCCGGCGGTCGGTCGCAGCGTCAGCGCGGCGAGCAGCGCGGCGGCCGCGGCGAGCACGACGACGGCGCCGACGACGGCGGCCGGCCGTCGCGCGACCCACGCCACCAGGCGCTGGAGGACCTCCCCGGACATCGCCGTCAGGCTAGCCCGGCGGTCGCGCCGGTCGCGCCGCTACGCCCCCACGCTCCCTACGGCGCCGAGCCCGGCGGATCGGCCAGGACGTGCGGGTACTGGCCCGCCGCGGCGCCGCCCACCTCGTTCGGCGCCTGCTGGATGCACGGCGGGGCGGGGGTCTGCCCGCCGGCGTTGGCGAACGTGAAGGTCAGGATGCCGCCGACCAGGCTGTTGAGCGGGTCGGCCGGGCTGACCTGCGGCGGGGCCGGCGCGCCCTTGTTGCAGTCGCGCGTCTCGTAGGTGGCGCGCGACGCGTCGCCGACCTTCAGGAAGCCGCGAGGCAGCTCGTAGGGGTTGTTGCGGTTCGAGCCGAGCCGGCGCGGGTACGCGGCGAGGTTCTCCGGGTTGACCGGGTTCTGCACGCGCAGGTAGTGCACGAGGCCCTTCGCGTTGAGCGGTCGGTCGGCGGCCTGCGTCGCGGCGGGCACGTTGGCGAAGAACCCGCGCAGCTCGTCGCGGTAGGCGCCGATGAACCGCAGGAAGGGGTTGAGCTCGCGCAGCGGCGCGTCGAACTCGCCGAGGAACGGGCCGAACTCGTCGAGGAAGCGCGTGAAGGCGGGAAGACCCGTCTTCGACTGGTCGGCGAGCGGCCCGATGTCGCTGAAGAGGCCCTTGAGGTCCGGGGCCAGCCTGCTCAGCTGGACCAGCGTCGGCGAGAGCTCGCGGGCGGCCGGCCGGAGCTTCGTGACCAACGGGTTGGTGTTGCGCGCGAACCGCGTCAGGCGGTTGACGGTCACCGTCGACTCGCGCTGGAAGGTCGGCAGCACGCGGAACAGCGCCTTGAGGTCCTCGTCGCGCTCGGCGGTCGCCGAGAAGACGCGGTTGGAGTTGACGATGAGCTGGCGCAGCTCGTTGTCGCGGGCGGTCAGCGCGTCGAAGACGGTGCCCGTGTTGCGCACGACGCCGCGCACGTCGGCGTCCTGCGCCTTGAGGATGCGCAGCAGCACGTCGGTGTCGACCGCGAACGGCGCCAGGTTGCCCAGCGCGTCGTTGACGTCCTGCCCGCGGCCGCGGAACGACGCCGCCTGCGACTGGAACCACGTTCGGAAGGCGTCGCGTGTCTTGCGGTCGAAGGCGCGGAAGATCTCGTCGAGCTCGACGGTCGGCGAGACCTGCGACTGCGGGAGGGTGCCGTTCTCCTTGAGCATCCCGCTCGCCTTGTCGCCCGGCGTGAGCTCGACGTAGGTCTCCCCCAGCAGCGTCTTCTGGCGCAGCACGGCCTTGCTGTCACGCGGGAGCGGCGCGTACTTCTCCTCTATCTGGATGAGCACCTTCGAGCGCCCGTTGGTCTGTGTCTTGATGTCCTTGACCTTGCCGACCGACACGCCCGAGATGCGGACGTCGGCCTCCTTGGCCAGCTGCGTCGCCTCGCCGAACGAGGTCTGGAAGCGGTAGCCCTTGGGCGACAGCGGGATCGGGCCGCCGAAGGCCAGCCACAGGAACAGCAGCAGGCCGAAGCACGAGAGGGCGAAGCCCACCATCACGAGCATGCGGCCGAGGGTCGGTGCCTGCTTCTGCATGCCCTAGCGCCCCTTGCTCCTCGCCGCGCCCGCGGGCGGCGGCGTGGCGGGCGGGGTGCCCGCGCCGGCGCCGGCCTGGTTCGGGCAGGCGTCCTTGACCGGGTTGACCTGGTTGATGACCGAGCCGAGCGCCGGGTTGGCGGCGGCCACCGCGGTGAGCGTGGTCAGCGCCGAGCACGACACCATGAAGTTGCCGCGACGGATCGGCCCCTGGGCGTCCTGCGTGTTGAAGATCAGCGCGCCCGCGTGGTTCGTCCACGCCGTGTAGAACAGGTAGCCCTTCTCGGGACCCGGCGGGTCGTAGGCCAGCTCGTTGAACAGCTCGTTGAGCACGCCGAGCGACACCGTCAGGTCCGGCGTGACCCTCGCCAGGTCGCGCGCGGCGGGCCGCAGCTCCTTGACGACGGGCAGCGAGGCGCGGGTGAACGGCCGGACCGAGTCGCGGATGACCGGCGTGGCGGTCTTGACGAACGGCCGCTGCGCGCGCAGCGCCGGCGCGAGGTCGCGGGCGAACGGCCGCAGCTTGCTGGCCGCCGGCCCGAGCGCGCGGGCGAACCGGCCCGCCTTGGCCAGGCCGCTGCGCGTCACCCGCAGCGTCGGCGGGAGCTGGCGCAGCGTCGAGCGAAGGTCGGCGTCCTCGCGGGCGAAGGCCTGGAAGACCTGGTTGGACGAGTCGACCAGGCGCGCGAGCTGGTTGTCCTTCTCGCCCAGCGCCTCGGCCAGCAGGCGGAAGTTGTGGATCGAGTGGCGGATGTTCTCGCGGCGGTCCTCGAGCAGCCGGGTGAAGCGCGCGAGGTCGCGGCCGGTGGGCGCGAATCGGCGGAAGGTGTTCGACAGCTCGCGCGAGTTGTTGTGCAGGCCCTCGCCGGCCCCACCCAGCAGCATCCGCAGGTAGTCGCGGGTGTCGCGGTCCAGCGACGCGAAGATCTCGTCGGCATTGACGGTCGGCAGCACCTGGCTGACCGGGATCGCCGCGTTGGCAGGCATCTTGGGAGCGCGCGGCGAGCCGGGATCGAGCTGGATCGCCATGTCGTTCAGGCCGGTCTTGGGCCGGATCAGCGCGCTGGCGTCGCGGCGGATGCGGTCGGCGTACTTGCGGCGGATCTTCACGGTGACGACGGCCCGGCCCTCGTTCAGCTCCACCTTCGCGATCTCGCCGACCTTGACGCCGGCGATCGCGACCTCCTGGCCCTGGCCCGGCGTCAGCGCCTGGGCCGTCGAGACCGCCAGCTTGCGGTCCACGAAGTCCGAGCCGGCCACCGGCACCCAGTGCGGCAGGTACAGCCGCTGGTGGGACAGGAGGTAGGCGCCGACGCCCAGCGCGACCAGGAAGATGCCGACGACGAAGGCGAAGTCCTTGGCGTGCTTCTCGATCGCGCGCTTCACTTGCCGTGCTCCTGGGCGCGGAAGGGGTTGAGGCGGTCGAGCAGCTGGCCGGTGACCGAGTGGTTGGCCGTGCGCGCGCCGGCGGCCGGCGCGGGCGGCGCCGGTGTCACGCCGGGCACCGGAATCGTCGCGCCGGTGCCGACGTCGGTGCTCGGGCGCGAGGCTTCGGCCGGGCCGACCGGCGCGTCATTCAGGTCCGGGACGCCCTGCGTGAAGCACGGGACGTTCGGCTTGTACGGCGGGCGCTTGGCGGGGTACGCCGGCCGGGTGCCGAGCGGCTTCTCGGGCTGGCGCGAGAAGAACGTGTCGCCCGAGAGCGAGCCCTTGCCGCTCGAGACGGTCTGGGTGCCGCCGCCAGTCTGGAAGCGGACGTACGACCCGTTGCCGTCGAAGTTCTGGCCCTCGCCCGAGAGGCCGGTCATCGTGTACCAGAACTCCTTGTAGTTCTCCGCGCCGCTGCTCAGGGCGCCGTCGTCGATCTTGACGTCGCCGGTGGGCAGGAGCACGCGGTCGAAGCACTTGGTCAGCAGATCCTGCTGCGGCAGCAGCGTGGTCGTGCCGTTGATGGCCTTCGCAAGGTCGCGCGTGGCCGGGCTGAGCTCGGCGGCCAGGCCGCGCAGCTCGCTGGGCTGCAGCAGCTTGCGCGTCTGGGAGATGAACGGCATCGAGGCGTCGATGGTCGCCGGCGTCTCGCGCACGGCCGGCAGGAACTCCTTGGCGAAGGCGCGGGTCGGCGGGAAGGCGCTGTTGAGGTCGGCCAGCGTCCGGTCCGTGGTCTGCAGCGTCGGGGCGAGGTCGCGGATCGTCGCCTGCAGGCTCCGGCTCTCGGTGGCGAAGATCTTGTTGAACGCGTTGAAGTTCGTCACGAAGTCCTTGAGGGTCTCCTCGTCGCGCCCCAGGCCGGCCGTCGTGCGCGAGAGGCCGCGCACGAGGCGAGAGAGGTCGTGGGGCTCCGTGCCGAGCGTCGCGTCGTTGACGATCGCGCTGCCGCGGAACGCCTGCTTGCCGTACTTCGCCGCCAGGTTCAGCGACTGCGCGGCGGTCTTGCCGCGCACGTCCGGATCGGCGGCGCGGTCGTCGCGCGCGTCGGGCTTGCGGGTGAGGGCGCCGCCGAAGCCGCGGATGACCTCCTGCAGGTTCTTCCGGTCGTCGGTCTGCAGCGCGGTGAGCAGGTCGCCGAACTGGACCGGCGCCGAGGTCTGCGTCATCGCGATCGTGTCGCCGCTGGAGATGGTCGGCGTGCTCGGCGTGCCCGGCTGGAGGTCGACGAAGAAGTTGCCCTCCAGGAAGATCCGCGGGCGGACCTTCATCGTGGCGTCCTTGTGGATCGGCAGGCCGGTGTCGTTGATCTCCATGGTCACGACGGCGGCGTCGCTGTCGTCGTAGCGCTCGATCTTCTTGATCTTGCCGACGTTGACGCCGGCGATGCGCACCGGCGAGTTGGCGCGCAGCGAGTTCGCCGTCTGGAAGACCGCCTTGACCTGGAAGCCGTGGGTGTACGGGATGTGCTTCGTGAAGCCCAGGTACGTGACGACGACGAGGACGCCGAGCAGGACCAGCCCGACCGTGACCGGACTGGCCCCCCGGCGGTCCTTGCGGGGGATCCGGGGCGCATTGGGGTCGCGGCGGCGGAAGAGGGCCATCAGTCGCTCAGGCTCCTCTTGGTCTTCTGGGTCTTGGTGCCCTGGTTGCCGGGGACGTTCCCCACGACGACCTTGTCGGGCGCCCACGACTCGTTGCCGGCCTCGCACTCGTTGGTCCGCCCGCCGCCGGGCGTGTTGGGCAGCGGGTTGGAGTGCAGGAAGTTCGGCGTGCCGGGCGGGCCGTTGGCCGGGCCGTCGGAGGGCCCGCCCTCGTTGTTGGGCAGCACCGGCGCCGCGACGACGATGAAGCGCTGCCAGGTGCCGTTGCCGTCGCCCTCGGAGAGCAGGCTCGCCACGTTGCGGAAGAACAGCGTCACGTAGTTGCAGACCGTCTGCACGGGGCGCAGGTCGGCGATGGTCGGGTTGAGGATCACCGCCAGGTTGCGCAGGTCGCGGATGCCCAGCGTGGTCAGCGGGTCCTCGGCGAAGCGCCGCAGCGCCTGGAAGGTGCCCTCGAGGCGCTTGTTGAGCCCCACGGACTTGCGCAGCGCGGGCGTGCCGACGACGAACGCGTCGGCGAGGTCGTCGGCCGCCGGGCGCAGCGCGTGGACGCCGGGACGCAGCTCGCGGAACAGGCCCTCGTTGTTGCGCAGGAACGGGCGCTGCACGGGGAAGCCCTTGATCGCGGCGTCGAGCGCCGGCGGACCGCCCTCGATGGAGCGCGCGATGTCGCTCTTGACGTCGTCGAACGCGGTGAACGTCGTGTCGAGGTTGGCGAACAGGTCGCCCTGCGTCTGGGCGACCGGGGCGACCATCGAGGCCGAGCGCCCGAGCGCGCGGAAGAGCTGGCGCAGGCGCGTGTCCGGGTCCGACAGGTTGCGCATGACCGGCACGAGGTCGCGCAGCAGGGGGTTGGCCTCGCGGATGAAGGTGTTGAGGTCGTCGCCGCGGCCGGCGAGCGCGTTGCCGAACTCGAGCAGGTTCTCCTGCGCGGCGGCGCGCGTCTTGTCGTCGAAGGTGTTGAGCACCTCGTCGATCTCGACCTGCCGCGGCTTCTGGTTGGACAGCGGGACGGTCGCGCCGTCGGGGAAGCCCTGGCGCGACGTGCCCTTGGTGATCTCGACGTACTTTAGGCCGAGCGCGGACCGCGGCCGGATGAGGATCGTGGAGTCCTTCGGCAGCGGCTTCATCGACGTCTGCAGCTTGAGCGTGAGCTTGGCCTCGTAGCGGCCGTTGGGCGCGCGCACGGGCTCGATCGCGTTGACGATGCCGACCCGCGTGCCGCCGACGCGGACCTCGTTGCCCTTGACCAGGTTCGCCGCGTTGGGCACGCGCACGTCGAGCTGGTAGGTCGGCACGAACGGCAGGCCGGTGTTCGCGTTGTAGGCCAGGAAGACCGCGACGATGATGACGAGCGTCGTCGCCGCGCCGATGAGCACGGGGTTCGCCGCGATCGAGGCCGAGCCGCGCCGCCCTCTCACGAGCCGCCTCCCAGCAGGTAGTCGAGCAGGGCGCCGGCCGGGCCGGCGGGCTGCTGCTGCGAGCCGGTGGCCTGCGGCGCGTCGGGCTGCGGCTGGGGCGCCGCCCCCTGGGGCGTCCCGGGCAGGACGGCGGACGGCAGCTGCAGCGGCGTGCGGCGGGCGGCCGCGTGGTGGCGGACGCGCTTGTGGCGCGTGGCGTGGCGATGCCGGCGCGGCGCGGCGGCAGGCTTGGCGCCGAGGACGGCCTTGGCCGCGGCCGCGGGCTTCTGGCCCTCGGCGATCCGGTTGAGAATGCGGATCATCCGGTCGAGCGCCGGGTCGCCGGTGTGGGTCGCCGCGCGGGCCCTGGAAGAGGTGGCGCCAGAGCTGAACTTCGCCGCGCAGCCGCCGACCGGGGTCGTCGCGTACGCCGTGCAGGTGTTGACGACGAGCTGCGCGCGCAGGTAGTGGCCGACCGAGTCGAAGCCGTTGATGGCGGAGATCTGGAAGAACAGGAAGTCCATGAAGCGCTCGATGCCGCCGGTGTCCTGCAGGCTCTCGAGCGTCGCCCGGAGGTTGCCGGCCAGCGGCCGCGCGTCGCGCGCGAGCGCGCGCGTGTCCTTGGTGATGGGAAGGGTCTTCGGGACGGCGACCTTCCCGACGTCAGAGGCGGCGCCGAGCGACTTGATCGCCGGGATCCCGGCCTCGCTGAAGGGCTTGAGCGCGCGCGCGAAGCGCGACAGCGACGGCGCCTCGGCGCCGAGGTCCTCGGTCACGGGCGCCGCCTCGTCGGCGAACGCGCCGAGCCGGACCATCGTCGGCCGCAGCTCCTCCAGGAAGCGCGGCAGGCGCTGGAAGGTGCGCTGGAGTGCGGGGCGGTGCTCCGCGGTCGCCTGCGCGACCGAGCCCGCCTTGTCGACGAAGTCGGCGACCTGGCGGCGGCGCTCGGCCAGCGGGGCGAGCGCGCGGTCGCCTTCGCGCGCGAGATCGCGCAGGACGCGGTTCTCCTCGGCGAGGATGTTGAGGACCTTGTCGGTCTCCCGCAGCGCCGGGTCGGCGCGGCGGATGACCTCGTTGAGCGCCCGCCCGTTGCCCGCCAGCCCGGCGCCGAACTCGTTCAGGATGATCGCGAAGCGCTGGCGGAACGGCAGCCGCATGATGTTGTTGAGCAGGTCGATGTCGACCGTGCGCTGGGTGTTGGTGACCGGCAGCAGGTACTGGCCCTCGCCCGGCTGGCCCTTCTGGATGACCTTCAGCGGCGGCGGCGCCGGCTCGCCGGGTGCGCGGGGTTGGGTGGGGTTGCACTCGACGAACTTCTCGCCGATCAGCGACTGCGGGCGGATCCGGCACGACGCGTCCTTGCGGAAGTCGTTGAAGCCGGGCTTGTCGATCGCGAGCACGATCGCCGCCTTGTTGTCCGGCGTGACCGAGAGGCTCTCGATCTTGCCGACCTTCACGCCGGCGATCTTGACGTCCTCGCCGGCGATCACCGAGAAGGCCGAGTCGAAGATCGCGCGCACGCGGTAGACCTTCGAGTCGTCCTTCGACGCGCCGGTCCCGAGCACGGCGACGACGGCCCCGCAGGCCACGGCGAGGAGGATGACCGCGAGGCGCTTCATGGACCGGGAGGCACGAGGCTGGGATCGCAGTCGAGCGTGCCGTCGGTGTTGCGCCACGGCGACGACCCGTCGGCGGCCGGCTGGGAGGCCGCGCCCGGACAGCGCTTGACGCTGCCCGTGGTCAGCCCCTCGAGCGGGTTGCTGCCCGACGGCTTGGGCGTCAGGACACCGCCGGTCGGCGTGTCCGTGAACTGGAACGAGTTGAAGATCGGCATGACGCGCGCGTAGTGGCCGTTCGCGTCGTAGTTGGCGGCGCCCTCGCCGAAGTCGCGGAACCAGCCGACGAGCTCGGGGGCGTAGGGCCGCAGGAAGTTCAGGACCGGCAGCCCGCGCCGCAGCGACGCCGTCGTGTTGGCGAAGGCCGGGCGCGCGACGCGCTCGAGCGTCGGCGTCTTGCGCAGCAGCTCGATGAGGTCGTTCTCCTTGCCCGGGCGGCGGATGAGCAGGCGCAGGTCGTGGATCGTCGGGCGCGCGTCGCGCACGAGCGGGCGCAGCGCGCGGAAGAACGGCACGAGCTTGGGCGCGACGGGCTTGGACGCGTTGACCAGCGGGTCGAGGTCGTCGAGCGTCGCCCGCAGGTTCACGAACGTGGTGTTCGCCCGGCGCAGCGTGGCGGGGAGCAGCTCGAGATCGCGCACGAAGGCCTCGCGCTCCTCGCCGATCGCGGCCGTCGTCTTGTTGGCGTTGGTCACCAGGTCGGTGAGGTCGTCGCGGCGCTCGGCGATCGCGCCGGTGGCGCGGGCCCCGTTGCGCAGCAGCCCCTTGAGCGCCTCCTGGTCGTGGACGAGCTCGTTGACCAGCCGGCGGGTGCTCGCGAGCGCGGGGTTGAAGTAGTGCGCGGCCGCGTTGGCCTGCGCCTCGCGGCCCTTGTACTGCGTGGCGAGGCCTTGGACGAGCTTCTGCAGCCCCTTGCGGGTCGAGTCGTCGAGGGTGGCGAACAGCTGGTCGAGATCGACGGGCGAGGTCGTCTTGTCCGCGGGGATGATCGCGCCGTCGTCGAGCTTGGCCGCGTTGTTGGGGCCGGGCGTGAGGTTGACGTAGCGGTTGGCGATGCCGGACAGCGACGTGGCCCGGATCACCGCACGCGTGCCGTCGTGCAGCGGGGCGAAGGCGTCCTCGACCTCGATCGTGATCTTCGCCTGGTTGTCGCTGGTGAGCTCGATGTTGCGCACCGAGCCGATGCGCCGCCCGCCGACCTGGACGTCGTCGTCCTTGACGAGCTGGCCCGCGTTCTGGAAGAGCAGCTCGTAGCGGTGTCCCCCGCCCCCGGTCAGCAGGACCACGGCAACGACCACGAGCGCCACGGCAAGCGCCCCGAAGGCGAGACCGCGGGCGGTGGTCAACTAGGGGTGCTCCGGTCGGAGGTGGGACAAGGGGGATAGGGGAACGGGGGAAACTGGCGTATTGAACGGGCCGCGTATTAAGCCCGCGTTGAGGTTTTGTTCGGGTCTATTCCATGCCTAGCGGTCCCTGCGAGTCGCCCGAGAGGAACTGGCGCACGAAGGGGTTGTCGGAGTTGAACAGCTCCTCGGCCGGGCCGGACTCCACGATGCGGCCCTTCCACAGGACGGAGATGTGCTCGGCGACCCGCCGCGCGGTCATGATGTCGTGGGTGATGATCGTGAACGCGGGCTGGCGGCGGTCGGAGCCCGTGCGGTCGCTCATCATCTCCTCGTGGATCTCCTGGATGAGCTCGCCGAGCAGCGCGGTGCGCACCGGGTCAAGCCCGGAGTCGGGCTCATCGAAGAGGACGATGTCGGGGTCGAGCACCAGGGCGCGGGCGAACCCGGCGCGCTTGCGCATGCCGCCCGAGAGCTCGTTGGGCATCTTCTCGCCGGCGTCGGCCAGGCCGACCTCGCGCAACCGGCGGTTGACGATGTCGCCGATCTCTTCCTCGCCCTTGTCGGTGTGCTGGCGCAGCGGGAACGCCGTGTTGTCAAAGACGTTCATCGAGCCGAACAACGCGCCGTCCTGAAACAGGACGCCGAACTTCTTGCGCATCGCGAACAGCTCGTCGTCCTGCATGTTGGGCACCGACTCGCCGTGGACGATGATGTCGCCCTGATCGGGATACAACAGCCCGACCATGTGCTTGATGCACACCGACTTCCCCGTCCCCGACGGGCCCAAGATCATCGAGATCTTGCCCTCCGGCAGGCCCATGTTCAGCCCGCGCAGGATCTTGTTGCGCCCGAACGCCTTGTGGACGTCGACGAACTCCACCGCGTCGGGCATCCCGTGCGGGCGCTGCGTGCCGGTGTGCCAGCGGTACTCGTCCTCCTGACCGCTGGGCTCGCTGACCACCGAGACGCGCGACGGGTCGGGCTCGTTCTCCGCGCGCTGGTGAGCCTCCGTAGGCCGCTCTGAGAACGGCTCGTCGTCGCGGTCGCGACGGACGTCGTCGTCGTCGCGGCGCGGCTGGTCGGTCTGGTCCGTCACGTCTCTCAGCCTCCGATCGGCGCCCGCGGGTTCGCGCCCCAGAACACCTGCGTTCCCAACATTCCGATGGCGTGCACCAAGACGATGTTCAGGACCATCGACTTCGCCGTCGCCGTGCCCACGCCGACCGGTCCGCCCCCGGCGTGGTAGCCGTAGTAGCAGCCGACCAGCACGATCGCCGTGGCCATGACCATGGCTTTGACGATGCTGTACAGGAGGTCGGGTGGGTTCTGGAACATCCAGAAGATCAGGAAGAACCCGCCGCTAGAGACCTCGCCGATCTGCTTGACGACCGCGAGGTAGCTGGCCATGAAGCCGGCGCCGACGGCGGCCATGTACATGAAGGGCAGGACCATCCAGGCGGCCAGCAGGCGCGTCGCGCACAAGAACAGCACCGAGTCG
>DASXRF010000305.1:0-7299 GCA_036506755.1 Solirubrobacteraceae bacterium
TTCGCCTACCTGCTCGGCGGCCTCGGCCTCTTTCTGCTGCTGCGCGGCGCCGTCGGCGACGGGCTGTGGTTCCTGTTCGTCTCCTACCTGCTGCTCCCCGCCGCCCGCGCGGCGATCGCGCAGGGCACGATGCGCCACAACCTCGTGTCCGTGACGGTCGCCGAGGTCATGGACCCCCACCCCGTGACGATCGACGGCGAGACGACGCTCCTCGAGGCGCGCGACCGGATCTTCGAGCGCCACGGCTGGCCGTTCGTCGGCGTCGTCGACGCCGACAACCACTTCCTCGGCGTCCTCACGCGCGACGTCGTGGAGAGCGAGCTGGCCGCCGGCCGGCCGGCGCTGACGGCCCGCGAGGTGGTCGACGGCGACCGCATGGAGTGGCTGATCCGGACCGACCAGCAGCTCGAGGATCTGCTCCAGCATCCGACGCTCGCCGCGCCCGGCGCGGTCTTCGCGGTCGACCGCGAGGACTTCCTGCGCGGGGTCGTCACGGCCGAGCGCGTGCGCCACGCGATCACGGTGGCGCCAGGACGCTGAGCGGCGCGGCGCCGGGTAGGGTTTGTGCCCGTGCCGTCGCATGACGTCCTGATCATCGGCGCCGGGCTGGCCGGTCAGCGGGCCGCGCTCGCCGCCGCCAACGCGGGCGCAACGGTGGCGATCATGAGCAAGGTCCACCCGGTCCGCTCGCACTCGGTGGCCGCGGCGGGCGGCATCAACGCCGCGCTCAAGCCCGAGGACACGTGGGAGTCGCACGCCTACGACACGGTCAAGGGCTCGGACTTCCTGGGCGACCAGGACGCGATCGAGATCATGTGCCGCGAGGCGCCCGACGAGCTGCTGCACCTCGAGCACATCGGGGTCACCTTCCACCGCGACGAGAAGGGCGAGCTCGGCACCCGCGCCTTCGGCGGCGCCTCGGCCGCGCGCACCTACTACGTCGCCGACATCACCGGCCAGGCGTTGCTGCACGTCCTCTACGAGCAGCTGCTCAAGTACCACGAGCGGCTGGATCGCTACGAGGAGTGGTTCACCACGTCGCTGCTGCTGGGCGACGACGGCGCGTGCGTCGGCTGCATCGCGCGCGACATCCGCACGGGGCGGATGGAGGTCTTCAACGCCAAGGCGACGATCCTCGCCACCGGCGGCGCGGGCCAGGCGTGGAAGCCGACGACCAACGGGCTCGTCTGCACGGGCGACGGCATCGCGCAGGCCTACAACGTCGGCGCGCCGCTGATGGACATGGAGATGATCCAGTACCACCCGACGACGCTCGTCGAGAACGGCTTCCTCATCACCGAGGGCGCCCGCGGCGAGGGCGCGCATCTCCTGAACTCCGAGGGCAAGCGGTTCATGGAGGCTTACGCGCCCAACAAGATGGAGCTCGCCTCACGCGACGTCGTCTCGCGCGCCGAGCAGACCGAGATCAACGAGGGCCGCGGCGTCGGCCCCGACGGCGTCGGCATCTACCTCGACGTCACGGTGGTGCCGCGCAAGCGCACGCTCGAGGCGCTGCGCGAGATCGTCAACATCGGCAAGGACTTCGCCGGCGTGGACATCACGCGCGAGCCGATCCTCATCCGCCCCGGCCAGCACTACATCATGGGCGGGGTCAAGACCGACGTGTGGGGCGCGACGCCGCTCGCCGGGCTGTACGCCGCCGGCGAGGTCGCCTGCGTGTCGGTCCACGGCGGCAACCGCCTCGGCGCCAACTCGCTGCTGGACACGCTGATCTTCGGCCGCCGCGCCGGCGAGCACGCCGCCAAGCGCGCGGACGCGATGCTGATGCCCAGCTCCTCCGAGGCCCAGCTGCGCGACGACGTCCGCGTGATCGACGGCATCATCGCGCGCCCGCGGGAGGGCCGGCGCATCAGCGAGATCAAGGACGAGCTCGGCACGACGATGAACCGCCACGTCGCCGTCTTCCGCGACGCCGACGGCCTCAACACCGCCCACGAGACCGTCCGCCGGCTCAAGGAGGAGGCCAAGACCGCCTACATCGACGACCGCGGCACGGTGTTCAACCAGGACGTGCTGGGCGCGATCGAGCTCGGATACATGCTCGAGGTCGCCGAGGCGGTGGTCGTCGCGGCGATCGAGCGCAAGGAGTCGCGCGGCGCGCAGTTCCGCACCGACTTCCCCGAGCGCAACGACGGCGAGTGGCTCAAGCACATCGACATCTCGCGCAACGGCGAGGACGTCCCCGAGGTGTCCTACTCGCCGGTCACGATCACCCGCTGGCAGCCCGAGGAGCGCAGGTACTGATGGCCGAGTTCACGCTCAAGCTGCGCCGCTACGACCCGGAGTCCGGCCAGCCGCCCTACTGGGACCAGCACACGATCGACCTCGAGCCGCACCGCTCGGTCCTCGAGGGGATCCTCCAGGCGAAGGCGCGCTTCGACGGCTCGATCGGCATCCGGTGCTCGTGTCGCGCCGCCATCTGCGGATCGTGCGGCGTGCGCATCAACGGCCAGCCCGGTCTCGCCTGCCACACGCACCTCGACAAGGCGCTCGCCTCGTCGCGGGACGGCGCGACGATCGTCGTCGAGCCGATGGGCAACATGCCCATCATCAAGGACCTCATCGTGGACATGGACGCCGTCCACTGGAAGAAGGTCCAGCGCGTCACGCCGTGGCTCATCAACAAGGAGCCGATCCCCGAGCGCGAGTACATCGTCCCCCACGAGAACATGGTGGACGTCACGCAGACGATGGCCTGCATCCAGTGCGGCGCCTGCGTGTCGGACTGCCTGTCGATGGAGGTCGACCCGCTGTTCGTCGGGCCGGCCGCGCTCGCCAAGGCCTACCGGTTCGTCGGCGACCCGCGCGACGCGCAGCAGGAGGCGCGCCTGCGCGACCTCAGCGAGGACCCGCACGGCATCTACGACTGCACGCACTGCTTCAAGTGCATCGACGCCTGCCCCAAGGGCGTCGCGCCGATGAACCAGATCATGCGGCTGCGCCGGCGCGCGGGCAGCGACTTCGGGATCGTGGACCGCAACAACGGCCACCGGCACGAGAAGGCCTTCGTGACGAACATCCGCAAGAACGGGCTGCTCCACGAGGCCGACCTGCTGCCCGACTCCTACGGCGGCAAGCTGCACCCGCGCGCGGTGCCCGAGCTGCTGGACTCGCTGCCGGTGATCACCACCGCGCTGCTGCGCCGCAAGTTCACGCCGGCCAAGGCGCTGCGACACCCGCACCGCAAGGAGTTCAAGGACCTGCGCGACTACTTCGAGAAGGTCGAGGGGCGCGAGCAGCGCCTCGAGCTGAACCTGTACATCACCGGCTACGACGAGGACGCCGCCCCGCCGGCCGACGACGCGCAGAACGCGCCCGAGCAGGGCGAGCCGGGCCGCACCCCCGAGGAGAGCCCCAGTCGATGAAGGTCGCCTACTGGCCCGGCTGCGTGAGCCGGGGCTTCACCCCCGAGCTGCACGGGTCGATGGCCAAGATCGCGCCCCTGCTCGACATCGAGCTCGTCGAGCTCGACCGCGCGTCGTGCTGCGGCGCGGGCGTCATCGCCGAGCACAACCAGGAGCTCGCCGACACGCTGAACGCCCGGACCTTCGCGCTCGCCCAGCAGACGGGCAACGCGATGATGATGAACATCTGCTCGACGTGCCAGGGCTCGCAGACCGAGTGCCAGGAGCGCCTCGACGCCAACGCCGAGTACCGCGCCATCGTCAACGAGAGCCTGCGCGACGAGGGCCTGACCTACGAGAAGGGCGGGACGCTCAACAAGAACCTGCTGTGGCTCGTCGTCGAGGACATCGGCCTGGATGAGATCCGCTCGCGGGTCAAGCGGCCGCTGACCGACCTGAAGGTCGGGCCGTTCTACGGCTGCTACATCGTGCGCCCGCAGGAGCGGCTGGGCATCAGCTCCGACAAGCCCCGCGACGCCTACCTCGGGATGCTCATCGAGGCGCTCGGCGGGACGGTGATCGACTACGCCGGCACCCACAAGTGCTGCGGCTTCCCGATCATCACCATGAACAAGGAGGCCTCGCTCAAGCAGGCCGGCCGTCATCTGGGCGACGCGCTGGACGCCGACGCCGACTGCCTGGTCACGCCGTGCCCGCTGTGCCACCTCAACCTCGACCTCCAGCAGCCGCTGGCCGAGCGCCTCGCCGGCCGCGAGCTCGGCATGCCCGTCCTGCACCTGCCGCAGCTGCTCGGCCTGGCGCTCGGCCTGGACCCCAAGGAGCTCGGGCTCAACCGGCACGTCGTCAAGCCGACGTCGGTCATCGACTGGTCCGAGTCGGTCGTCGCGAGCGTGTGAAGCTGCGGCTCGCCGCGCTCGTCGCGCGCCGCCGGCGCGCCCGGCGCCCGCGCGAGCAGGCGCCCAAGGAGATCGTGCCCGCGGCGAAGAAGGACCCCTTCGACGCGGCCCGCGAACGTCTCAAAAGGGAGATTCCTCCCCGAGACGACTGATCTGTCGGTACTGTGGATCCCCGAAAGGCAGGGATCCGCCGCAGATGCCGCACGCTTCGAAGCTCAAGTCGCTGCTCGACGCGGCGGCCGACCGCGCGCCGGTCGGCATGGCCGTTCTCGACACCGACCTGCATTACGTGCACGTCAACTCCGTGCTGGCGGCCATCAACGGGCTGGCGGCCGAGGACCACGTCGGCCGCCGCTTCGACGAGGTCGTGCCGGCGGAGGTGGCCGAGCGCATCGGCCCCATCCTGCGCGACGTCCTGCGCACCGGTCGCCCGTCGCAGCGCCTGGAGTTCCCGCGCGGCGACCCCGGCGACTCGCGCCGGCTGGAGGCCTCCTACTTCCCGATCTGCGACGACGACGGCGCCGTCGCGGCGGTCGGCGCCGTGGTCCTCGACGTCACCGAGCGCGAGCGCGCGCTGGCGCGCGCGCGCTACCTCGCCCGGGCGAGCGCGGTGCTGGGCTCGTCGCTCGACCTCGACGCCACGCTGCACACGGTCGCCGAGCTCGCCGTCCCGCACGTCGCGGACTGGTCGTTCGTCGAGCTCTGCCAGCCCGACGGCGGCATCGAGCGCGTCGCCTGGGCGCACGCCGACCCCACGCTCGGCGAGATCGCTCGCGCGTACGACAAGCTCTATCCCCTGGACCCCCGCGACGACGAGGGCTCGGCGAGGGTCGTGCGCACGGGCGAGCCCCAGCTGCACGAGGACATCCCGCCGGACCTCTTCGAGGCGGTCGCGCGCGATCCCGAGCAGCTGCAGATCCTGCGCGACATGGGCTTTCGCTCGGCGGTCATCGTGCCGCTCGTCGCGCGCGGCCGGGTGCTCGGCGACCTCGCGCTGGCCTACTCGACCTCGGGGCGCCGCTACGGGCACGAGGACCTCGACATGCTCAGCGCGCTCGCCGACGCGTGCGCGATGGCCATCGACAACGCGCGCCTGTACGGCGAGCAGGAGACGACCGCGCGCACGCTCCAGCAGAGCCTGCTGCCACCGCAGCTGCCCGAGATCGACGGCCTCGAGCTGGCCGCCCGCTACCGCCCGTTCGGCAGCGGCGCCGAGGTCGGCGGCGACTTCTACGACGTCTTCCCCCTGCAGGACGGGTGGGCGCTGTGCATCGGCGACGTGGCCGGCAAGGGCACGGCGGCCGCCGCGACGACCGCGCTGCTGCGCCACACCCTGCGCATCGCCGCCTATCTGGAGGCCGGACCGGGGGCGGCCCTGCGCCGGCTCGACGAGTCGATGCTGCGCGACGGCCCGGGCGATCGCCTGGCCACGGCCGTCTGCGCCTTCCTGCGCCCTCAGGGCGACGGGGCCGAGGTCACGCTGGCCAGCGCGGGCCATCCTCCGCCGCTGATCCGCCGGGCCGACGGCACGATCGACGACGTCGTGCGCCCCGGGATGCTGCTGGGCGCGCTGCCCGGCCCCGCGCCCGGGGACACGACGATCCACCTCGGGCCGGGCGACGTCCTGCTGCTCTACACCGACGGCGTCACCGAGGCCCGCACGCCCGGCGGCCTGCTCGGCGAGGCGGGGCTCGCCGAGGCGCTGCGCACCGCGCCGCCGACGGCCAACGGCGTGGTCGAGGCGATCGAGCGCCGCGCCGTCGAGGTCCAGGGCGGCCACCCGCGCGACGACATCGCGGTCGTCGCGGCGGCGGTGCCGGCCTAGTGCCGCGTCAGCCAACCTTCGCCCCGTTCGGCGGGCCGGCGACGAGGCGAATGTCGCCTGACACGGCACTAACTCACCACGCGGGTCCGGGGTCCCCCGCACCGCCCGGCGAGGGCCCGAACTACGCCTCTGCCGGGGTCGCTTCCGCGCCCACGAGCCCGCGCTGGATGGCCAGCTCGCCGAGCTGGACCGTGTTGAGCGCGGCGCCCTTGAGCAGGTTGTCGCCGACGACGAAGAAGTTCAGGACGCGCGGGTCGGCGAGGTCGCGCCGCACGCGGCCGACGACCGTCTCGTCGCGCCCCGCCCACTCCAGGGGCGTGGGCGCGTCCTCGACGACGAGGTTCGGGAACGCGCGCAGCGCCTCGAGCGCCTCGCCGAGGTCCGGCTCGCGCTCGAACGTGGCGCGCACGGCGATCGAGTGGCCGACCATGACCGGAACGCGCACGCACGTCGGCGTCACCGCGAGACCGGGCAGCGCCAGGATCTTGCGCGACTCGTTCTGGAGCTTCATCTCCTCGTCGGTGTAGCCGTCGTCGTCGAGCTTGCCCAGCAGCGGCACGACGTTGAAGGCGAGTGTGTTGGCGTGGACGGCGTGCTCGACCTTGCGCGCCGCGCTCGCGCCGTCGTCGACGAGCTGCTGCACGTCGGCGGCCAGCGGCGCGACCTGGCCGGCGAGCTCGTCGATGCCCTTCTGCCCGGCGCCGCCCGCGGCCTGGAAGCTCGTGCAGACCATCGCCTCGAGGCCGAACGCCTCGTGCAGCGCCTTGGCGGGGAGCATGACGACCATCGTCGTGCAGTTCGGGTTGGCGACGATGCCCTTGCGCGCCTCGTCGATCGCCTCGGGGTTGACCTCGGAGACGACGAGCGGCACGTCGGGATCCATCCGCCAGGCCGACGAGTTGTCGACGACGAGCGCCCCCGCCGCGGCGAAGCGCGGGGCCCACTCGCGCGAGGTCCCGCCGCCCGCGCTCAGCAGCGCGAGGTCGAAGCCCTGGATCGTGTCGTCGCGCAGCGGCTGGACGACGCGGCCGTCGAGCTCGCGGCCGGCCGAGCGCTCGGAGGCGAAGTAGACGACCTCGTCGGCCGGGAACGCGCGCGCCTCGAGCAGGCGGCGCATGACGGCCCCCACCGCTCCGGTGGCTCCCACGACCGCGACCCTCATCGCACGAACTCTCCGAACGGCTGCTCGGGC
>DASXRF010000306.1:0-4664 GCA_036506755.1 Solirubrobacteraceae bacterium
GCGGGGTCTCCATCGCCAGGAACTGCGCATCCAGGCTCGTCAGCTGTCGCATGGCCGGCCCCCCTCGCTGTTTCTCTTCGCTCGACTAGAAGCATGGCGCACCCGGCAATGCACGGTCGCGCCGGGCAGGTGAGAATGGCCTTCCACGAGCGAAAGGGCGAGATGGGCACGGTGCGTGAGTCGGTCTACGAGCTGCTTCGGGCGCGCGGCATGACGACGATGTTCGGCAACCCGGGCTCGACCGAGCTGCCGTTCCTGGCCGACTTCCCGAGCGACTTCACCTACGTGCTCGGCCTGCAGGAGATCGTCGCGGTGGGCATGGCCGACGGCTTCGCGCAGGCCAGCGGCCGCCCGGCGATGGTCAACCTCCACACCGCCCCCGGCGTGGGCAACGGCATGGGCGCCATCTTCAACGCGCAGGCCAACAAGGCGCCGGTCGTCGTCACCGCCGGCCAGCAGGTCCGCGCGCTGATGACGCTGCAGGCCAACCTCACCAACCGCGACGCCACGCGCATGCCCCACCCGCTCGTCAAGTGGAGCTACGAGCCGCCGCGCGCGCAGGACGTGCCGCACGCGATCGCCCGCGCGACGCACCTGGCCACGCTGCCCCCGGCCGGGCCCGTGTTCGTCTCGATCCCGATGGACGACTGGGACGTCGAGGTCGACGAGGACGCGGCGCGCCACGCGCTCGCGCGCGCCGTGACCGGCCGCGCGGCGGCCGATCCCGCCGTCGTGCGCGAGCTCGCGCAGCGGCTCGCCGCGGCGGAGCGCCCGGTGCTCGTGGCCGGGCCGGACCTCGACGCGGCCGGCGCGTGGGACGTCGCCGTCGCGCTGGCCGAGCGCACGCGCGCGCCCGTGTGGGCCACGCCGGCGCCGGGCGGCGGGCGCCTGGGCTTCCCGGAGGACCACGCCCAGTTCCTCGGCGTCCTGCCGCCGGCCATCGGACCGCTGAGCGAGACGCTCAAGGGCCACGACCTGATCGTCGTCCTCGGCTCGTCGGTCTTCCCCTACTACCCCAACATCCCGGGGCCGCTGCTGCCCGAGGGCGCGGCGCTCGTGGCGGTCACCAGCGACCCCGAGGAGGCCGCCCGCGCGCCGATGGGCGACGCGATCGTCGCCGACGTGCGGCTCACGCTCGAGCGCCTGCTCGACGAGCTGCCCCAGGCCGACCGCGCCGCCCCCGAGCCGCGCCCCCCGGCCGAGCCGGCCGAGGACGGCGACCCGATGAGCGCCTCGGCCGCGATGAGCGCGCTGGCCGACGCCTTCCCGGCCGACGGCATCGTCGTGCTCGAATCGCCGTCGAGCACGATCGCGCTGCGCAACCGCCTGCGGCTGTCGCGCCCGGGCAGCTACTACTTCTCCGCCGGCGGCGGCCTGGGCTTTGGCCTCCCCGCGGCGATCGGCGTCCAGCTCGCCCAGCGCGACCGCCCCGTCGTCTGCGTGCTCGGCGAGGGCTCGGCGCAGTACGCCATCCAGGCGCTGTGGACCGCGGTCGCCTACGACGTGCCGCTCACCGTGCTCGTCGTCAACAACGCCGAGTACTCGATCCTCAAGTGGTTCGCGGGCCTGGAGTCGGTCAGCGGGGCGCCCGGCCTGGACCTCCCCCGCCTCGACGTCGCCGGCGTCGCCGAGGGCTACGGGATGCGCACCCGCCGCGCCGGCACGCCCGCCGAGCTGCGCGACGCGCTCGCCGAGGCGCTCGCCTCCTCGGCGCCCGAGCTCGTCGAGGCGCCCATCGCCCCGGGGATGTCCGTGGGCTGATGGCGCTGCTCGCCCCCGACGTCCGGCGCATCGCGCCGTCGCCCGCCGCGCCTGCGCCCGACCGCGTCCCCGACCGCTTCGCGGCCGGCACGCCCGAGCCGCTGCGCTCGCAGCTCATCGCGGCGCTCGGGGCCGATCGCGTCCTCACCCGGGTCAGCGACCTCGTGCGCTACGCGTCGGACGGCAGCCCCTACCGCCTCCTCCCCCAGGCGATCGTCATGGCGCGCGACGTCGCCGACGTCGCGGCCGCGCTGCGCTTCGGGCGCGAGCACGGGATCGGGGTGACGCTGCGCGCCGCGGGGACGAGCCTCAACGGCCAGGCCCAGGGCGACGGGCTGCTCGTCGACGTGCGCCGCCACTGGATCGGCGTGACCGTCGAGGACGGCGGCGCCCGCGCCCGCGTGCGCCCGGGGACGATCCTCGGCCAGGCCAACGCGGCGCTGGCGCCGTACGGGCGCAAGCTGGGGCCCGACCCGGCGAGCACCGACGCCGCGACGGTCGGCGGCGTGATCGCCAACAACTCCGGCGGCATGCGCTGCGGCGTGGTCCACGACAGCTACCAGACCGTGCGCTCGCTGACCTTCGTCCTGCCGTCCGGGACCGTCGTCGACACCGCGGCGCCCGACGCGGAGGAGCGCTTCGCCGCGGCCGAGCCCGCGCTGGCGCGCGGCCTGGAGGAGATCCGCGACGAGCTGCGCGCCGACGCCGGGCTCGCCGAGCGCATCCGCAGCAAGTTCCGCATCAAGAACACGACCGGCTACCGGCTCGTCGCCTTCTTGGACGCCGACACGCCGGTCGAGATCCTCCGCCGGCTGCTCGTCGGCTCGGAGGGCACGCTCGCTTTCATCGCCGAGGCGGTCTTCGAGACCGTCGCGCTGCCGCGCCGCACGACGGTCTCGTGGCTGCACTTCCGTGACGTCGACGCCGCGTCCGAGATCGTCCCCGACCTGGTCGCGACGGGCGCCACCGCGGTCGAGCTGATGGGCGCCCCCGCGCTGATGGTCGCCAGCCACTCGATCCCGGGGACGCCCGAGCACTGGCGCGAGCTGGCGCCCGACTCGGCTGCGCTGCTCGTCGAGCTGGCCGCCGATGACGACGCCGGGCTCGACGCGGCGCTCGAGCGCGCCGGCACCGTGCTCGAGCGCTGCGAGCTGCTGCGCGAAGCGGCCTTCACGCGCGACCCCGAGGAGGTCGAGCTGGCCTGGCGCGTGCGCGAGGGCATGTTCGGCCTGGTCGGCAAGCTGCGCCCCGCCGGCACGTCGCTGATCACCGAGGACGTCTGCGTGCCGCCCGAGCGCATCGCCGAGTCGGTCAAGGACGTCCAGGCGCTCCTGGCCGAGCACGGCTTCCTGCCCGGCGTCGCCGGCCACGCGTCGGCGGGCAACCTGCACTTCATGCTCACGCCCGCCTTCGGGACCGCGGGCGAGCTCGAGCGCTACGAGGCGTTCATGGGCGACCTCGTCGAGCTGATCGTGGGCAAGTACGACGGCTCGCTCAAGGCCGAGCACGGCACCGGGCGCAACATGGCGCCGTTCGTCGAGCGCGAGTGGGGCGCCAAGGCGACCGAGCTCATGTGGCGCGTCAAGGCGCTCGCCGATCCCGACGGCGTCCTCGGCCCGGGCGTGGTCCTCAACCGCGACCCGGGCGTCCACGTGCGCGACCTCAAGAGCACGCCGGCGATCGAGGACGTCATCACCACGTGCGTGGAGTGCGGCTTCTGCGAGCCCGTCTGCCCGAGCCGATGGCTGACCACGACGCCGCGCCAGCGCATCGTTCTGCGCCGGGAGATGGCACGCCAGGGCGCCGGCTCGCCGGTGCTCGCCGCGCTGCTCGCCGAGTACGAGTACGACGGCCTGCAGACCTGTGCGGCGGACGGCAGCTGCGGGCTGGCCTGCCCGCTGGGCATCGACACCGGCAAGGCGGTCAAGGACTACCGCCACCGCGAGCGCACCGCGCGCGCCGAGCGCGTCGCGCTGCGCCTCGCCCAGCGCTTCGCCGCGGTCGAGCGCGGCGCGCGCGCGGGCCTGCGCGCCGGCCACCTCGCGGGCGACCGCGCGATGGGCGGCGTCACGGGGGCGCTGCGCCGCGTCGTCAGCGACGAGCTGCTGCCGCGCTGGCCCGAGGGCATGCCGCCACCGGGTCCCGCCCACCTGCCCGCGACGCGCCGAGAGGGAGCGGCCGCGGTCTACTTCCCCGCCTGCATCAACCGCATCTTCGGCTACGACCGCGCGCTGTCGGCGCCCGAGGCGCTCGTCACGGTGTCTGCGCGCGCGGGCGCACCGCTGTGGATCCCCGGCGACGTGCGCGGGCGCTGCTGCGCTACGCCCTGGCACTCCAAGGGCTATCGCGACGGCGCCTCGCACATGGCCAACGCGACGCTCGAGGCGATGTGGCGCTGGAGCGACGAGGGCGCGCTGCCGATCGTCGTCGACGCGACGTCGTGCACGCAGGGGATCGTCGACGACATGGCCGGCTCGCTCACCGAGGCCAATCGCGAGCGCCACGCCCGCCTCGAGATCCTCGACGCCGTCGCCTGGGCGCGGGACCGCCTGCTGCCGCGCCTGACCGTCCGCCGGCGCGCGGGCACCGTCGCCGTGCACCCGACGTGCGCGTCCAGGCATCTGCGCCTGCACGAGCAGCTCGCGCAGCTCATGGGCGCCCTGGCCGACGACGTGTTCGTGCCGGCGGCCGCCAGCTGCTGCGGCTTCGCCGGCGACCGCGGCCTGCTCCACCCCGAGCTGACCGCCGCCGCCACCCGCGACGAGGCGGCCGAGCTGCGCGAACACCGCGCGGACCGGTATTTGTCCAGCAATCGCACGTGCGAGCTGGGGCTGCAGCAGGCCACCGGCGCGCCGTACGAGTCGTTCGTGTTCCTACTCGAGGAGGCCACCCGCCCGTGATCG
>DASXRF010000307.1:0-3432 GCA_036506755.1 Solirubrobacteraceae bacterium
TCCGCCAGATCGACCGCGGCTACGAGCGCATCGACGAGCGCCTCCGCGAGCTCGGCGCGCGCATCGATCGGGTGACCAGCGAGCGGGTTCCCGCCTAGCTCGCCTACTAGCCTGCGGGCGGACCCCGGCAGATGCGCCTCATCGCGCGCAGCGCACCGAGCCGGGGACCCCCGCGGCCTAAGCTGCGCCTTCGTGACGATCATCCCCATCCCCTCGGGGACGCGCGACGTCCTGCCCGACGAGATGCGCGAGCTGCGCGCGATCGGCGATGCCGTGCGCGCGGTGTTCGAGGAGCACGGCTACGGCGAGGTCGCCACGCCCGCGCTCGAGTACGAGGAGGTGCTCGCCCGCGGCGGCGCGGCGGGCCGCCTCCCGGCCTACCGGGTCGTCGACGACCACGGCGCGGTCCTCGCGCTGCGCTCCGACATGACCGTGCCGATCGCGCGCGTCGCCGCCACGCGCTACGCCACGGCCGACCCGCCGCTGCGCTTCAGCTACCTCGCCAACGTGCACCGCACCGTCCGCCCGCACCGGGGCCAGATGCGCGAGTTCCTCCAGGCGGGCATCGAGCTGATCGGCTCGCCCGCGCCGGACGGGACGGCCGAGGCGCTGACGGTGCTGTGCCGCGCGCTCGACGCGGTCGGGCTGCGCGGCTACCGGATCGGCCTGGGCGACGCCTCGCTCGTCCCGTCGCTGCTGAGCGGCGTCGACGGCGATGCCGTGCTCGCCGCGCTCGCCGTCCACGACTTCGTCGCGCTCGAGCGCGAGGTCGCCCGGCTGGACCTCGAGCCCGAGCGCGCCGAGGCCCTCGTGGCGCTCCCGCAGCGCCGCGGCGGCCCGGAGGTGCTCGACCTGCCCGGCGTCGAGGGGCTGCGCCGCGTGCTCGACCTGCTCGAGCCCGCCGTCGCCGCGCGCGTGATCTTCGACCTCGGCCTCGTCCGCCGCCTGGGCTACTACACCGGCGCGGTGTTCGAGATCTACGACCCCGCGCTCGGCGAGCCGCTCGGCGGCGGCGGGCGCTACGACGACCTGCTCGCGCGCTTCGGGCGGCCGCTGCCCGCGGTGGGCTTCGCGGTCGGCCTCGATGCGCTGCACGTGGCGCTGGCCGGGGAGGGGCGATGATGAACCCCTACGGCCTGACGATCGCCGTCCCGCGCGGCGCCCTGTTCGGCGACACGCTCGACCTGCTCGCCGATCTCGGCGTGGACACCGCCGAGGCGCGCGTCAACGACCGCAAGCTGCTCTTCGAGGACGCCGGCATCGTCACCATGCGCCCGAGCGACGTGCCGACGTACGTCGAGTCGGGCGCGGCCGACATCGGCATCACCGGCAAGGACGTCCTCGCCGAGCAGGCCGGCCGGCGCGTCTACGAGCTGCTCGACCTCGGCTACGGGCCGTGCCGGATGGTGCTCGCCACCGTGGCCGGCGACCCCGACCCGGCGGCCGAGGCACTGCGTCGCCTGGGCGTCGTGCGGGTGGCGACGAAGTACCCGCGCGTCGCGAGTGCCTACCTGGAGGACACCGGCCGCCAGGCCGAGATCGTCGAGGTCAAGGGATCGGTCGAGCTGGCCCCGCTGACCGGGATGGTCGAGGCGATCGTCGACCTCACCCAGACCGGCACGACGCTGCGCGAGAACGGGCTGGTCGTCCGCGAGGAGCTCTTCGCCTCCACGGCGCGGCTGATCGCCAACCCCGTCGCGCACAAGCTCAAGGCCGAGGGCATCGACCGGCTCGTCGCCGCGGCGCGGGAGCGCGCCCGGGTCGGGGTCTGACGTGCGGGTCGAGCGCTGGACGCTGGCCGCCGGCGAGGCCGAGCCGCTCGCCGCGCGGGCGCGCGCGCTGACGGCGGCGGGCGCCGACGTGCGCGACGCGGTCGAGGCGATCGTCGCCGACGTCCGCGCGCGCGGCGACGCCGCCCTGGACGCCTACGTCGAGCGCTTCGACGCCACCGGCGGCGCGCCCCTGCGCGTCGCGCCCAGCGAGCTCGACGCCGCCGCGGCCGGCCTGCGCTCCGACGTGCGCGCGGGCCTGGAGGTCGCGATGGCCAACGTCGCCGCCGTCGCCGGGGCGTCGCTCGGCGACGACGCCGAGCTGCGCCTGCCCCAGGGCCAGCGGATCCACGTGCGCGAGCTGCCCGTCCGCCGCGCGGGCATCTACGTCCCCGGCGGCCGCGCGCCCTACCCGAGCACGGTCGTCATGGGCGCGGTGACCGCCCGCGTCGCGGGCGTCGAGGAGATCTGCGTCTGCGCCCCCGGCGCGCACCCCGTGATCCTGGCCGCCTGCGCGCTGTGCGGCGTCGACGAGGTCTACCGGATGGGCGGGGCCCACGCCGTCGCCGCACTGGCCTACGGCACGCGCCGTGTCGCCCGCGTGGACGTGATCGCCGGGCCCGGCAACCTCTACGTCCAGGAGGCCAAGCGGCTGGTCTCCGGCGACGTCGGGATCGACGGCTTCCTCGGGCCCAGCGACGTGCTCGTCCTCGCCGCCCCCGGCGCCGCCCCCGAGCTCGTCGCCCTCGACCTCCTGGCCCAGGCCGAGCACGGCGAGGGCACGATCGTCGCCGCGGTCAGCGCCGATGGCGCGCTGCTCGACGCGGTCGCCGAGCGGCTCGACGCGCAGACCGAGGCCGTCGCGCTCCTCGTCGACGCGCCTTCTCTCGACGAGGGCCTGGCCTTCGCCGAGGCCTTCGCGCCCGAGCATCTCGAGCTCGTCGGCGAGCGCGCCGAGGCGCTGGCCGGCCGCGTGCGCCGCGCGGGCTGCGTGTTCGTCGGCGCCACGGGCGGCACGGCGTTCGGCGACTACGTGGCGGGCTCGAACCACTCGCTGCCCACCGGCGGCGCGGCGCGCTTCGCCTCGTCGCTGTCGGTGCGCCACTTCCGCCGCCGGATGGCCGAGGTCCACATCGGCGCGGCCGCGCCCGCGCTGGCGCGTGCCGGCGCCCCCATCGCGCGCGCGGAGGGCTTCACCGTGCACGCCGCCTCGATGGAGGCTCGGCAGAATGGGGCGCCCCGATGACGCGGACCGCCGAGATCGCCCGCACGACGAACGAGACCGACGTCCGGTTGGCGCTCGCGCTGGACGGCGCGGGGCGGGGCGAGCGCGCCACCGGGGTCGGCTTCTTCGATCACATGCTCGACCTGCTCGCCCGCCACGCCCGGCTCGACCTCGACGTCAGCGTGACGGGCGACCTGCAGACCGGCGCGCACCACACCGCCGAGGACACCGGCCTGGCGCTCGGACAGGCGCTCGACGAGGCGCTCGGCGACCGCGCCGGGATCTTCCGTTACGGCCACGCCGTCGTGCCGATGGACGAGGCGCGGGCGAGCTGCGCGATCGACGTCAGCGGCCGGCCGCTGCTCGTCTTCGCGGCGGCGCAGCTGCCGACGGGGGTGACCGGGGGCTTCGACCACGAGCTGGCCGAGGAGTTCTTCC
>DASXRF010000308.1:0-4859 GCA_036506755.1 Solirubrobacteraceae bacterium
CGTTGCCCTCAAGCCCCTCGGGCGCGTTGGCGGGCCAGAGGCGGCCGAACGCGTTGTTGATCGACAGCCCGAGCGGGTTGCTGACGCCGACCTGGTCGGCGGTCACCGCGCCGGGGTTGTAGACGCCGTTGCGCCAGTTCGGGCTCTGCGCGCTGTACATCTGCACGGCGCCGCCGAGCGCCGAGGCCTGGTCGCCGGCGCTGGCGAAGTCGGCGGGCACGACGAGGATGTCCGCCCCGCGCGGGTCGATCGACAACAGCGAGCCCTCGGCCTCGTCGGCGTTGGCCTTGGGCGCGGCGAAGTTCGAGCGGCTGCCCACCAGGATGCGCGCGGGGTCGAGGACCCGCCCGGGTTGCGTGAAGGCGGCAAGCGCCGGGTTGTCGTGGATCGGCCCGCCCGGAAGGAAGGTGCCGACGGCGGAGATCGCCGACGCGCCCGGGATGCCGATCGCGATCACGCGCCCGTCGATCGCGCGCGGCTCGCCCTGCGGGTCGCGGGCGTAGAGCTGCTTGGGCGCCACCAGCGCCGCGCCCGCCGTCGAGGCGAGCACGCCGAGTGCGGTGCGTCGGGTGATGCGGTTCACGGTCAGTCCTCCCTACGAACAGGTCCTCTGCGGCCTCGTGGCGCCGGGCTCGAGGCACAGCGTCGTCCTCGCCGGCGGCTTGCCCGCGCGGACCGCGAACCGCGTCACGTTGCCGATCATCCCGGCCTGCGTGACGCGCAGCTCGATGACGGCGCCGGGCCTCAGCCTCGCCTTGGCGAACAGCGCGCCGAGCGCCAGCGCCGCCGGGCTCCTGACCGCCCGCGTCCTGCGCTTGAATGGACAGCCGACGTGGCGCCCGGCGCAGGTGACGAACACCGCGGCACCGATCGGCGCGCCGCGCACCGTCAGGCTCTTGACGCGCGTCACGCGGTGTGCGGTGCGCGCGCTCAGCGAGGCGCGGCTCGTCAGCGCGGGGTACGGCGCGTCGCGTCCGTCGCGGTCCTGGTCGATGCCGTCGTGCGGCGTGTCAACCGCGCCCGGGTGGATTGCGCCGCTCCCGTCGTGGCAGTCGGGCCCGCCGAACTCGTTGCCGTCGACGCCGTCGCCGTCGAGGTCGTGGTTGGGCGGCGGCGACGGTTGGGGCTGAGGTGAGGGCGCTGGCGGCGCATCGCTGCTCGCCGCGAGTCTCAGGTTGCAGCCGCTGCAGTTCGCGCCGCCGGTCAGGCCAACCTGGACCTCGTAGGTCGCCCCGTCGCTGGTCGAGAATCCCGTGATCTTCGACGTGACGTCCGTGGCCGACGTGTCGTCGCTGCACGCGGACGGCGTGCTCGAGCCAAGCGGGTAGACGGCCAGCAGCGTGTCATAGCTCGACCCGGCCGTCGACAGAGTGATCGCGCGGCCGTTCCCGGTGACGCGGTACCACGCGGTCTTGGCCATCGAGCGCTGCTTCGGGGCGCCCTGACCGTCCGTGCACGCGATCGTGCTCGTGGTGGCGGGCTCGTTGGCCTCGGTGGTGTAGAAGCTCGTGTCCACGCTGAACGACGCGCCGTAGTCCACGTGCTCCGCGCTCGCCCTCGTGTCGCTGGCGCGTGCGGGCGAGCACAGCAGCGCGAACGCCGCGACCGCGGCCACGACCGAGTTGGTCCCAAGGCTGCTCATCGTGTGCCTCTCCTGGTCGGTCGCGGTAACGGGATGGACGCGCGGGCCGCGGGGCCGCCGGCGCTGTCGGGCCGCAGGCCCCGCACCAGCACGCGGCCGCGGGCGAGCGGGTTGATGTCGGCGAACAGCGCGCGGGAGCGGCGGGTCACGCGGAATGCCTCGGTGCCGGTGCTCTGGCGCACGAGGACCGCGTAGCGGAAGGCGCCGCGAGCGGGACGCCACCGTACGAGCAGTCCTGCGCGCGTGCGGCGCACGCGCAGGCCGCGCGGGCGCGCGGGCCGCGCGGTCCCCGGGGCTGTGTAGCGCGCCACGACGAGGTTCTTCACCACGAGGCCTCCGCGCTGGATCTGGGCCACGATCTCGCGCCGGCCGGCGCGGCCGGGGGCGGGGGCGAAGCGGATGCGCCCGCTGGCTCCGCGCGCCGCGCCGAGCCGCCGGTAGGTGCGCCCGCCGAGCTCCAAGAACATCACCCGCTGACCGGCGTCGGGCCGGACGCGGTAGGCCAGCACGCGCCGGCGGCCGTCGCCTCGCACGGTCGCCCTCACGCTCGGAGCGCGCAGGCCGTCGGCGGTGGCCACGCTGCGGATCGGCGAGGAGCCGGGCCGTGGCGTGATCGTCCACCGCCCGCCCGCGGGACGCTTGAGCGCGACGAGCGTCCTGTGCTCGGGCGCCTGCGGGATCACCACGGCATCCTTGCGGAGCACGTGCGGGTCGTCCTGCGGCGCGAGGATGCGCTCGCCCTTCGGCCCGTGCAGCTCGAACGCGGGCGGCGCACCGTCGCTGACGACCCTGACCATCGCGGAGGGCAGCCCGGCCGGGAGCGTGAAGCGGTAGCCGCGGCCCGCCTGGGCGGCGGCTGCGCCTGGGCGCGCCTCCTCGAAGTCGCCGGTGTTGCAGCTGAAGACGCTGACGTCGAGGCCTTCGCCCCACTTGTAGCCGATGCCGACCTGCGTCGGGAACGGGCCGATGGGCACCAGGGCGCAGAAGCCGATGCCCTTGCTGGAGACGATCGCGGCGACCTGCAGGCAAAGGTCGAAGGCCTCGAGGTCGCCGCAGGCCTGGACCTTGCCCTGGAGATCGAACCTGCCGTCCCCGAAGTCGACCCAGCCGAGGACGTTGCCCTCGAGCTTGACGCGCTCCTCGATGCTGAACTTGAAGCCCCCGCCGAGTTCCACGTAGTCGGGGAAGGCGTAGAAGGCGTAGGCGTTGAGCAGCGGCAGGTCGCCGATCACCGGCACGTTGATCGTCGCGGTCCCGCCGGCGGCGATCGAGAGCGTGTCGAGGTGCCGGCCGGCGAGGAAGTCCAACCCGGGCGGCGCGAACTCCGTGGGGAAGTCGTACGCGGTGTCGGGCGTGGCCAGCGCGACGAACGCGCTGCCGTTGATGAGAAACACGCTGGCGTAGTCGACGGCCAGGCGCCCGGTGAAGCGCAGCGGATTGACGCCGATCGCCCCGCCGATCTCCGCCAGGCCCACGCCCGGATAGAGCTGCGGCCGCGGTGGATACGGGAACTTGATGCCGCCGCCGGCGTGGTCGAACTTGCCGTGGCGCATGCCGAAGCCGTAGTCAGGTGACTCGCCCGTCGGCGCGGCGATGATCTGCACGGGCGACCCGGGCAGCTGGAAGTTCGCGCCGCCGGCCCAGCTGTCGTTGGCGCGCGAATAGTCGAAGTACAGGTCGTTGACCAGCAGCGGGCCGATGAAGACGTAGGGGATGTGCGCGATGCGCATGCCGTCGAACTCCAGACCGCCCTGGTTGGAGTCGAGCATCGTCACCTGCGCCTCGGCGACGTCCTTGCCGGTGGTGATGTCGTACCGGAAGACGTCGGGCAGCACGACCGAGAGCTTGATCTCGCTCTTGCGCCCGCGCAGCAGCGTCGCCTCCAGCCCGCCGCCCAGCGGCATCCCGGTGAACGGGACCTTGGTCTTGATCTTCATCGGCGGCAGGCTGAAGCGGCCGTGGCGATCCGGGGTGACCTTGAGGTTCAGGGGCACGTCGGCGACCTTGATCTGGTGGCCGGGGATCGGGATCACGATCGGGACCTTGCCGATGCCGATCGTGGAGTCGCCGCTGTCGTAGTCGCTCTGGATGTCGAAGGCCGGTATCCACAGTCCGTTGAGCGCGACCGGGCCGGTGATGAAGGCGTGGTAGTCGAGCCACTGGCGCGCGTGCACGACGTCCACCGCCGCGGCCGAGGCGCCGGCGAGGACGCTGTGCGGGCGCGACTTGACGTGGAAGCACTGGCTGGCGCCGCCGCGGCCGTTGACCTCGACGATCCCGCCGAACGAGAACGTCTTGATGCAGTCGGCGCGGTCGGGCTGGTTGGGCTGGTTGGGATCGGCCGGCTGCTCGCACGTGAACACCTGCGTGACGGAGCGGTTGAGCTGCGCACGCGCCACGTCGACGGTCTGCGCGCCGGTCGTGACGCGACCGTAGGAGTCGGTGACCTGCAAGGTGACCTTGTGGTCGCCGGCCGTGCGGAACGGGTGCGACACGGCGGGCGCGTCGCCGCCACAGTCGGCATCGGTGCGGCCGTCGCTGTCGAAGTCCCAGCTGTACTTGGCGATCTGCACGCCCGCCGGCAGGGTGGAGGCCGCGCCGCTGATCCAGGTCGCGCGCTGCAGCTTGACGGCCTTGGTGGCGACGAAGCGCGGCATCACCGGAGGGGGCAGCGCGCCGGGCGCGCCGCCGCCGCCGGGTCCACCGCCGTCCGGCGCGCCAGGCGGGTCGGGCACCAGCGCCGGCGCGTCGGGGCCGGCGGACGCCGCTAGGCGGCCGATCTCGGTCGCGCTGAGGGCGCGGCTGTACACCCGCGCCTCGTCGATTTCGCCGGGGAAGAACGTGGGCAGCGTCCCGCAGCCGCCGCCCGGGAAGTCGCCGATGTCGAAGTCGCCGACCGGCCGCCCGTAGTCGACCGCCCCGGCCGCCGGCGTGCCGTCGCCGATCTGCCGGCCGTCCACATAGAGGCGCACGACGCCGCCGTCGTAGGTGCCCGCGACCAGGTGCCAGTTGCCATCCCACAGCGCCGTGCCGCCGTCCGGAGAGAAGACGGGGGCGGCCCGCCCCGTGTCGACGTAGAAGCGCAACCCCGGCGTGTCGGGCCCCGTGTACAGCGCGTACGACGCGTGCCCGCAGGACCGGTCGCCGCCCTTCGCCGCGATGTAGCGAAACCACCCCGGATCACCCTGACGCCGCACCCACGCCAGCACCGTCACCG
>DASXRF010000309.1:0-2916 GCA_036506755.1 Solirubrobacteraceae bacterium
TTCGGACGCCGGCCGGGGGTGGGTGGGTCGAATTCCGGCCAGCGACGCCCGACGACCCGCCCGACTTACGGACGGACCCACTAGGCGACCGCTGCCGCCGGACGCAGCGTCGTCCGGCGCGCCCAGGCGGCGACCGCACCCAGCGCGGCGAGCCCGCAGCCGGCCAGGACCGCCGCGCGCCAGCCGGAGGCGTCGACGAGCGCGCCGGCGAGCGCGTTGCCCCCGGCGAGCCCGACGACCAGGCCCATCAGCACCCAGGTGTAGGCCTCGGTGATCGTCCCAGCCGGCGCGACGAGGCCGACGAGCTGGTTCTGGGTGGCCTGCAGCGGGGCGATCACGACCCCGGCCAGCGGGATGAGCATGGCCATCGCGACCAGCGACGAGGCCAGGAGCGTGAGCGCGCTGACGACGGGCAGGAGCGCCGCCAGGAGCAGGAAGGCGCGCCTGAGCGCTCCGAGCCGCTCGCTGAGCGCTCCGTACACGATGCCGCCGGCCATCGAGCCCAGGGCCCAGGCGGTGATCAGCGGCCCGCCCACGCTCGCCGATCCGTGGTCCTTGCCGAAGGCCGGCAGGGCAACCTCGAACACGCCGAAGCAGGCGCCGGCCCCCGCCGCGGCGACCAGGAGCGTGAGCATCCCCGCCGCCTGGAGGGGACCGGCCCAGCCCGCCGTGCTCGGCTCGCCGCGCCACTGCCGCGACGGCGGCAGCGCGGCGAACCACAGCGTTCCGAGCAGCGTGATCCCCGCGCCGGCGAAGAGCGCGGCGACCGGTGAGAAGAGCGCGACGAGCGCGGCGGTCAGCAGCGGGCCGACCGAGAAGACGGCCTCGACCAGGATCGAGTCGAGCGCGTAGGCGGCGGGGAGCAGGGCCTCGTCGTCGAGCAGGATCGGCCACAGCGGACGCAGCGCGGCGCCCACCGGCGGCGTCCCCGCTCCCGCCAGGCCGGCGACGATCGCCAGCACCGCCGGAGGCGAGCCCGTCTCGCCGAGCGCGACGATCCCGGCGATCGCGGCGGCATGCGCGCACACGCACGGCACGAGCACCCGGCGCTGCCCGACCCGATCGATCAGGCGCCCCTGCAGCGGCGAGGCGATCCCGGCCGCGATCGCGAACGCCGCCGTCACCGCCCCCGCGGAGCCGAACGAGCCCGTCAGGCGCTCGACGTAGAGCACCAGCGCGAGCGAGATCATGCCGATGGGCGTGCGCGCCAGGACGCTCGAGACGACGAGCGCCAGCACGTGCGGCGCGCCGAGGACGCGCCGGTAGCGGTCCAGCATCAGGCTGTCGGTGCCGGAAGCAGCTCGTCTGCGCGCGCCTCGAGCGCCGCGGCGACGAACGCGACGTGCTCGTCGAAGTCGACACCGAGCTCCTCGGCGCCGCGGCGGACCTCCTCGCGGCTGACCGCGGCGGCGAAGCTCGGCTGCTTGAGCTTCTTCTTGACCGACTTGGCGGTCAGGCCGCGCAAGCCGTCGGGGCGCACCGCGGCGACGGCCAGGATGAAGCCCGACAGCTCGTCTACCGCGTAGAGCGTCTTCTCCATCAGCGACTCGCGCGAGACCCCGAGGAAGTCGGCGTGCGAGGCGATGCCGCGCACGATGACCGGATCGATGCCGCGGCGCTCGAGCTCGGCGATCGCGTGCCGCGGATGGCCCGTCTCGAGGTCGGGATAACGCTCGTAGTCCATGTCGTGCAGCAGCCCGACGACGCTCCACAGCTCCGCGTCCTCCCCGAAGCGCTCGGCGTAGGCGCGCATCGCCGCTTCGACCGCGAGGCAGTGGCGCCGCAGCGACGGCGAGGCGACCCACTCGGTCAGGAGGTCCCATGCGTCGTCTCGCGAAAGCCGCAGCGACATGGTTGTTACCCTAGCCCAGCCTTCCGTTCTCCCACGGACGCGGCCCCTCATGGAGAAGTTCGTCATCGACGGCGGCGCACCGTTGTCCGGTACGGTCATCCCCGCCGGCAACAAGAACGCCGCATTGCCCATCCTCGCCGCGTCGGCCCTCACGGCCGACGAGGTCGTCGTGCGCAACGTCCCGCGCATCCGCGACGTCGAGGCGATGCTGCGCATCTTGCAGGGGCTCGGCGTGCGTATCGAGTGGCGCTCCGAGCACGAGGTCGCCCTGCACGCGGCGGACCTGCCCGCGCCGCGCGAGATCGACCGGCGCCAGTCCGAGATGATCCGCGCGAGCGTCCTGCTCGCCGCGCCGCTGTTGGCGCGCTACGGGCACGCCCAGCTGCCCCCGCCGGGCGGCGACGTCATCGGCCGCCGGCGGCTGGATCCCCATCTGGATGCCTTCGCGTCCCTGGGCGCCGAGATCGACCTCTCCGGCCGCGACATCGTGCTGAGCGGCCGCACGCGCGCCGGCGACGTCTTCATGGACGAGCCCTCGGTCATGGCGACCGAGAACGCGTTGATGGCCGCCGCGCTCACGCCGGGCTCGACGGTCATCGGCAACGCCGCCTGCGAGCCCCACGTCCAGGACCTCGCGCGGATGCTGGTCAAGATGGGCGCCGACATCCAGGGCATCGGCTCCAACGTCCTGACCGTCCACGGCCGCGACGAGCTGCAGGGGTGCGTCCACGAGATCGCGCCCGACCACATAGAGATCGGGTCGTTCATGGCGCTGGCCGGGGTGACCGGCGGCGAGCTGCGGATCAAGGACTGCGTGCCCGACGACCTGCGCATGATCCGCCTGGTCTTCGACCGGCTCGGCCTGCGCACCGAGCTCGACGGCGCCGACGTCCTCGTGCCCGGCGATCAGCAGCTGATCGTCGAGCGCGACGCCGGCGAGTTCACCGCCAAGGTCCAGGACGGCC
This sequence comes from Solirubrobacteraceae bacterium, assembly GCA_036506755.1. Classification (GTDB taxonomy): domain Bacteria; phylum Actinomycetota; class Thermoleophilia; order Solirubrobacterales; family Solirubrobacteraceae; genus DASXRF01. The sequence goes on from DASXRF010000309.1 coordinate 2,818, forward strand.
CGTGGCCGGCCTTCCCCGCCGACCTGACGTCGATCGTCATCGCGCTGGCCACCCAGTCCGCCGGCCAGGTCCTCATCCACGAGTGGATGTTCGAGAACC
>DASXRF010000310.1:0-5397 GCA_036506755.1 Solirubrobacteraceae bacterium
GCGTAGACCTGGGCGAACTCGCGCTCGCGCGCGGCGCGCGTGCGGGCCGCGTCGCCGTCCTCGGGCAGCGCGGCCGCCCACGCGGCGACGTCGGCGGCGCTGACCGCCTGGTGCTTGAGCTGGTCGATGCGCTCGATGACGCCGGCGAGCAGGACGGCCGGCCGGCCGCGGAAGTCGTGCAGGCGCAGCGTCAGCTCGTCGACGCGCTCGAGCAGCAGCGCCAGCCGGTCGGCCGGGGTGGCCGGCACGAAGAAGGGGTCCAGCCCCGCCTCCGCGGCCTCGTCGTGCAACAGCCGGGCGCACAGGCCGTGCGCGTCGTGGACGCTCAACTCGCCCCACGCGTCCTCGAGCGCGTCCTCGATGCGCTCGCGCAGCGCCGCGGCGGCGGGTGCGGTCGGGGCGAGGACGAGGATCGACTCCGGCACGGCGCCCTGGCGGACGCGGTGGGCGAAGCGCTCGACGACCACGGTCGTCTTTCCGGTGCCGGCGCCGCCCATGACGAGCACTCCCCCGGGCGGGTGGGAGACGGCCCGGGCCTGCTCCGGGGAAAGCGGCGGCACGGTCGTAGGATAGGCCCGGATGCCTCCTTCCTCGCCCGCCTCCGGAGAGCGCGCCTCCGGGGCGCGCCCGGCCCCGACGCACGCGCTGGAGGCCGACTGGCTGGCCGCCTGCCGGACGGCGACCGCCGAGCTGCGCCAGGTCCTCGAGGACCGCCCGACGACGCGCGAGCGCATCATCGAGACCGGCCGGCGCGGCGAGGGCGGCGACCTGACGCTCGTCATCGACCAGCGCGCCGAGGACGCGGTGTTCGCCCAGCTCGAGCTGCTGCACGCGCGCGGCGCGCGCTTCACCGCGGTCTCGGAGGAGCGCGGCGAGGTCGACTTCGGCGACGCCGACGTGCGCGTGGTCATCGACCCGCTCGACGGCTCGCTGAACGCCAAGCGCGGGCTGCCCGCGCACGGGCTGTCGGTCGCGGTGGCCGACGGCCCGACGATGGCCGACGTGGTCTTCGGCTACGTCTACGACTTCGGCACCCGCGAGGAGTGGGTCGCCCGGCGCGGCGCCGGCGTCCTGCTCGACGGGCTGCCGGCCCCCGAGCCGCCCGCCGAGCGCCACGACGCCGACGGGCGCCTGGAGATCGTCGCGATCGAGTCGGCCGACCCGCGCTGGATCGCCGCCGCGGCCGCCGACCTCGCCGACGTCGCGCACCGCTTCCGGGCGCTGGGGACGATCGCCGTCGCGCTGTGCCAGCTGGCCGCGACGCGCGTCGACGGCTTCGTGACGCTGTGGCGCACGCGCGCGGTCGACGTCGCCGCCGCCCAGCTGATCGTCCGCGAGAGCGGCGGGCTGGTGGCGTTTCCCGCCTTCGATGACCCGCTCGGGGCGCCGCTGGACCTGCGGCCGCACTCGCCCGTGATCGCCGCGCGCACGGCCGAGGCGCTCGAGCGGCTGCACGCGGTGCCCATGGAGGGCGCGATCCGATGATCGATTGGACCTTGGCCGGGCGGGTGGCGCGCTTCGCGGCCGGCACGCCCGCGGGCGGGCCGGCGCTCCCCGGCGATCTCGATGCCCTCGCCGCCGGCGCCGAGCAGCGCGTCGTCGCCTACACCGGACTGGTCCCCGGCGCGCCCCTGCCCGCGCCCGAGGCGGTCGACCGCCAGCTGTGGGCCGAGATCAACCTCGCGGGCATGCGCAAGATGCTCGACCCGGTGGTCGAGCGGCTCGAGTCGCGGCGCTCGGGCATGCTCGGCGGCCCGCTGCGCACCGCGGCGGGGACCCTGCTCGCGCTCGAGGTCGGTGGCCTGACCGGGCTGCTCTCCCAGCGCGTCCTCGGCCAGTACGAGCTCGTCCTGCTCGACCCCGACTCGCGCACGCGGCTGCTCTTCCTGGCGCCCAACCTGCGCGAGGCGGCCGACAACCTCGACGTCGACCTCGAGCAGCTCGTCGCCTGGGTCGGCTTCCACGAGGTCACGCACGCCGTGCAGTTCAGCGCGGTGCCGTGGCTGCGCGAGCACCTGGCCGGGTTGCTGCGCGAGCTGCTCGCCTCCGTCGACCTGGAGTTCGACCCGCGCTCGGCGATGCGCCGGCTGCCGACCCGCGACGACCTCGAGCGCGTGATCGCCGCCGTGCGCGAGGGCGGGCTCGTGCAGCTCGTCGCGGGACCGGAGCGGATGGCGATCATCGACCGCCTGCAGGCCGCGATGGCCGTGGTGGAGGGCCACGCCGAGCACGTCATGGACGCGGTCGGGCGCGAGGAGCTGCCCGACCTCGAAGCCCTGCGCCGCGCGCTGGACCGCCGCCGCGCGTCGCGCTCGGCGCCGTGGAAGCTGCTCGAGCGCCTGCTGGGGCTCGAGCTCAAGTTGCGCCAGTACCAGGTGGGCAAGCGCTTCTGCGACGCGGTCGCCCAGCGCGAGGGCGTCGAGGCCCTGCACCGCGTCTTCGAGGGGCCCGAGTCGCTGCCGACATGGGCCGAGCTCGAGGCCCCGGATTCCTGGGTCGCCCGGGTCCTGCGCCCCGCGGCCTGAACGCGGACCCGACGCTCTCCGGCGCCGGCGCCGAGCGTGTAACCCGGCGCGCTTACGAACGTAAGTTCGTGGTAGCCTCTAGTACCGAGCTTAGTTCTAATAGAGCCCCCACAAAGGGAGGACCCCAATGGCCGAGAACACCGGCACCACCCCGAGCACCAACGCCGCCAGCGCCAGCACACCGAGCGCGACCGCGGCGACCAAGCGCTCGACCACCCAGAAGAAGGCCGCCCAGACTCGCGCCGCGCGCAGCGGCGCCGCCGCGCGCAAGCGCACCACCACCGCGGCCAAGACGCAGGCCGGCAGCGCCCAGAAGACCGCCGCGCGCCAGACGCGCAAGGCGGAGAACAACGTCCAGGCGCTGGCCGAGCGCGCCGTGCTGACCTACGTCGGCGCCGCGCTGACCGCGCGCGACAACCTCGTCGACAGCGTCGACGAGCTGCGCACCAAGTACGGCACGCGCGCCAAGGCCGAGCGTCGGGTCGAGACGCAGCTGCGCAAGTTCGAGCGCCGTGGCCAGACGGCTCGCCGCTCGCTGGAGCGCGAGGTCAAGCGCACCCGCACGCGGTTCGAGCGCGAGCTGCGCGAGCGCCGGGGCCAGCTCGAGCGCCAGGTGCGCCCGCTGACGCGCGACGCCAACAAGCAGGGCAACCTGCTCAGCTCGCAGGCCGAGTACATCAGCGCCCAGCTCGAGAACCTCGTGCAGTCGGGCCGGACCGCCGGCACCGAGTGGGCCGAGAAGGTCCAGAAGCGCGTCGCCTCGCTCGTCTAGCACTCGCTTCCCCTGCGCCGGCGACGGAGAGCGCCGGACCGCGGGCAGGACTGCCGGCCCCATACCTCGCCGGCAGGAGTAGTACCTCTCCTCCCTCAGCCACCGGGGCGCCTCGTGCGCCCCGGTGGTGCTTAACGAGCCTGCTTCAATGGAGTCATGACCAAGGACGACATCCTGAAGGCGCTCGAGAGCGTCATCGACCCGGAGCTGCGCCGCAACATCGTCGAGCTCGACATGGTGCGTTCGGTCGAGATCCGTGACGCGGGCGTCGTCGACGTCACGGTCTCGCTGACCACGCCCGGCTGCCCGATCCGCAACCACTTCCAGACCGGGGTGACCAACGCCGTGCGCGCCCTCGAGGGCGTCACCCAGGTCAACGTCAGCTTCGACGTGCTGACCGACCAGCAGAAGTCCGACCTGCAGCGCAAGCTCGGCCGCGGCGGCGGCCTGCCCACCGGCGCGCTCGCCCAGGTGGCCAACATCCTGTGCGTCGGCTCGGGCAAGGGCGGCGTGGGCAAGTCGACGCTGACCGTCAACCTCGCCGCCGCGCTCACCGCGGAGGGCAAGAAGGTCGGCGTGCTCGACGCCGACGTCTGGGGCTACAGCGTCCCGCGGATGCTCGGGCTCGGCAACGACCGTCCCGCCGTGTCGGCGCAGCGCAAGATCGTGCCGCTGGAGGCCCACGGCATCAAGGTCATGTCGATCGGCTTCTTCATGGGCTCCGAGGACGCCGCGGTCGTCTGGCGCGGCCCGATGCTCCACAAGGCGCTGACGCAGTTCCTCGAGGACGTCGACTGGGGCCAGCTCGACTACCTGCTCATCGACCTGCCGCCGGGGACCGGCGACGTCTCGATGACGCTCGCCCAGCTGCTCCCGCAGGCGCAGTTCGTCATCGTCACCACCCCGCAGCCGACCGCCCAGAAGGTCGCCCGCCGCGCCGCCGAGATGGCCCACAAGGTCAACCTCGAGATCGCGGGGGTCATCGAGAACATGGCCGGCTTCGTCACGCCGGACGGCGAGCGCTACCCGATCTTCGGCGAGGGCGGCGGCCAGGCGCTGGCCGACGAGCTCGACGTCCCGCTGCTCGGCAAGGTCCCGCTGACCATGCCGCTGCGCGAGCACTCGGACGCCGGCGACCCGCTCGTCTTCGCCGACCCGGACGACCCGGCCAGCCAGGCGACCGGCCACGCGGCGCGCGGGCTGATCGCCCTGACGCCGGTCGAGCTGCCCGTCATGGCCGCGCCGGCCGGCCCGCCGAGCCTGCCCGTCACGCAGCACAAGCCGGCGGGCATGTCGCTGCCTATGGCGGGTTAGCAGGGTCGAAGACGTCCGGCGGCGCGTCGGCGAACGGGAGGGCCTCGCCGTTCGTTGCGAAGCGGAATCCGGGACGACCAAGCGCCGCCCCGGTCCCGCATCGGTCCTCTGGAGCTCGCGGCGGACCTATTCGTCGCCGCTGTCGCCGGTGTTGCCGCCGTCGCCGCCGTCGTCGGTCGGTGCGACGTCGTCGGTCTCGGCGGTGTTGCCGGTGTCGCCAGTGGTCGCGGCGTCGGCGGTCTCGCCAGTGCCCGTGTCCGTGATGGCGGGTTCGGCGATGAGGCCCTGAGGCTTGCCGTCGCCGCTGTCGCCCGTGCCGTCGCTGACCAGTTCCATCGAGAGTCCTGCACACGCGACCATGACCTGGCACCGCTCCTTCGCTTGTTTGGCGGCGACGGCCTGCTGCTGGGCGGCGATCGCATCGTCGATCTGCTTTCGGACGGCGGCCACCGCGTCATTGAACATGCTGAACATGTCGCCGCCACCTCCGCCGGGCGTGTCGGGCGTGTCCATGTTCATGGGCGCGCGGGTCGGGACGAAGGATCCCGTCTGGGGCGTGACCTTGACCGGATCGGCGCTTGCGATCGATGCCGAGGTGAGCGCGACGGTCGCCGCGCCGGCCAGCGCGGTGGCGGCGAGGCGGCGATAGGTGCTGCGAAACGTCATGAGAACCCTCCGGGTTCGAGTTGTGAACGGGCCGAAGGGTCCGCAACGTCGCCTTCCGTCACGACCCCCCTAGGGTTGGAATCCTCCCCCCGCACAACGACGAAGGCCCCGCCCGGGGGC
>DASXRF010000311.1:0-8088 GCA_036506755.1 Solirubrobacteraceae bacterium
TACGTCGTCATGAGCACCTGGATGAGCTCTGAGTCGACGTCGAGCCCGGTCGCCTCGGTGAGCTCCTCGAAGTCGAGGCGCAACCGCCCGTGCGCCTTGACCTCCCAGTAGCTGGGCTGCGGGACCAGCTCGACGCCCTCCTGGTCGGCGAGCGCCTCGGCGAGGGCGTCGCCCTCGACGCTACGCCCGAGGGCGATGCCGACGTAGTCGAATTCCTGTTCGTCCGTGGAGCTCATGCCGCCACCTCCTTGCTCTGCAGCGCCGCCTGCACCTCGTCGCGCTCGCGCCGCAGCTGCTCGAGCGCCTCGTCGGCCGGCCGCGCGCGCGGGACGCGGTCCAGCTCCCCGGCCACCGCCTTCGCGGCGGCCTCGGCCTCCGCGTTCCACGTCTGCGTCCAGCGCGCGAGCACCTCGCGGTTGTGCTCGCCGAACTCCTCGTCGTCGAGGCAGAAGCGCACGAACTCGACGGTCCACTCGCGCACCCACAGCCACTCGCGCTGGGCGTTGCCGATGATCACCGGGGTCACCGGGTCGCCGTTGGCGCTCGCCGGCACGAGCAGCATCTCGCGGCGCAGGAAATTGCCCACCAGCGGCTCGATGCAGAGGTTGGCGGCCAGCACGCGCTCGGCCCAGTCGTGCACGGAGTAGACGCGCTCGACGAGCGCGCGCACCGGCTGCCAGGCCTCCTCCTCGAGGAAGCGCTGCTTGGCCGCCTCCGTCGAGCATTCGCCGATCTCCGCCTCGAGGTCCATCGCGTAGACGACGAGGTCCTGCGCCTGGCGCTGCTTCATCGCCGCCTCGAGCACGATCGCGTGCGTGAGCGAGTCCGAGAGCGCCGGCCGCGAGGCGCCGCACAGCGCGCGCCACAGCCCGTGCTCGTAGAACGCCGGCAGTTGCAGGCTGGACCGCAGGAACGCCTGCCACTGCTCGTCGATGCGCGCGAACAGGCCCTCGGACCGGGCGGAGGCGACGGCGGCGTCCTGCTCGCGCGCCGCCTGGGCCGCCTGCTGGTAGAACGGGCGCTCCCACAGCCCCTCGGGATCGCGCCAGTCGAACCAGTCCTTGACGCGCAGCTCGGTCGACCCGAGCGAGTGCGTACCGCGGCCGTCCGCGAACGAGATCAGCCACCCGCCGCGCAGGTGGCGCTGCGGCGAGGGCTGCGTGTCGACCGTCAGCTCCTCGTAGAGGCTGGGGCGCCGCTTCTGCGGCGTGAAGTACAGAAAGCCGCGCCGCGACTCGTCCTTCTTGACCCGGCCCGAGCCGTCGTCGAAGCGCTTGACCGGAGGCGTGGGGGCGCTCACAGGACCACCCCGCCCAGGTTCTTGCGGCCGTTGCCCTTGCCGTCCAGGTCGCGCACCCCCGGCCCGGTCTCCAGGCCGTCGCCGCCGATCGAGCTCGCGACGTAGCCCAGCTCGCCGGTGGCGACGCCACCGTCGGGCGTGCTGGGGTCGTGCCACGAGCCGTTGGGCAGCCCGAGGCGCTCGGCGGTGAGGATGTTCGGGCTGACGATCTCGCAGCCGCAGGCCGCGATGTCGTCGAGCGTCCACAGCGGCTTGTCGTCGTCGATGTGCGGCTGCCCCACCAGCGTCTTGCCGTCGGGGTGCAGGAAGCCGATGTCGCGGATCACGTCCGCGAGGTCCCAGCCGTGGTACTTGTCGAAGAACTGGCGGTCGCCGGTGAAGCGGCCGGGGTAGTCGACGTCGTTGCGCTTGCACATCTCCGAGCAGTAGAAGCGCGTGCGCCCGTCGACGACGCGGTGCAGCGGCTCGGCGTCGCCGAGGCAGCTCATCATGCAGCTCCAGCACAGCGGCGGCGAGTTCTCCAGGAAGCCCTGCAGCAGCAGTGCCTGCTCGCTCGGGTGCTTGAGCGCGTTGAAGCCCTCCCACAGCGGGCCGTACTCGTCGTACCAGCCCGGATAGCGGGCCTCGAACCACTCGAAGTCGCGCTCGTCGAGCCCGTCGAAGCGCCAGTAGGCCAGCGGCCAGATGGCGAACGAGAAGATCGCCGTCTGGTGGATGAGGCCGTTGACGATGCGGTCGCGCGCGGCGACGAAGGGCGCCGGGTCCATGTTGAGCCCGAGCTTGCCGAGCTGCTCGATGAACGACTTGTAGTAGTCGTCGTTGACCCAGCGGTCCCACTTCTGCAGGTAGGACTCCTGGTCGGAGCGGTCCTTGGAGAAGTACTCGATGAGCGTGCCGGCGAACGGGTCGATGAACGCGTGCGTCGACCACCAGCCCGACGCCAGGTCCTGCTGGATGAGCGGGATGTTGCTCGACTCCTGCAGGAGCGTCAGGACCGTGGCGTAGCCGTTGGAGATGTGGCGCGCCTCGTCGGACTGCGCGGACGAGTACGTAGTCGGCAGCGTGAAGTCGCCGTTGCGCACCCCGACGTCGGGCAGCGCGACGAACGCGATGTTCGTGAAGGCGGTCTCGAGGACCGCCATCATCGTCAGCCCGCAGTGGAGCGGGTCGCCGACGATGCAGTGCGTGCCCATGTTGTAGCCCGCCTTGGTGAGCGGGCTGCCGGTGTAGTACTTGGCGCCCATCGCCCAGCCCTCGGGCTCGGGCGCGTTCTTGGTGTACCAGCGGGCGAGGCTCTGCTGCATGCCGATGTGGCGCAGCTCGTCGACGAACTGCACGTGGTAGCCGTTGAGCAGCTCGTGGTTGGGGACCGTGTCCATGAGCATGCTCATGACGCGCCCCGCGCAGCCCTCGATGTAGGTCGTGGTGTGGACGAACGGCTTGAGGACCTCCAGCCAGCGCCGCTCGGCCTTGGTCGCCATGTTCGCGCGGACCGCGGCGTCGAACCCGCCGTACATGCGCTCGTCCTTCTCGAGCTGCATCGGCAGGTACTCCCGCATGATCTGCTTCATGGGGTCCTTCGCCTTCTTGGGGAAGGTGTAGCGCGTCGGGTAGTTGCTGACGGGCTTGTGGTGCGTGGGCTCCCACCCGAGCTGTCCGATGCGCTCATGGGTTTTGGTCACGCTTCGGCGGCGGGGTGCGCTCATACCGGCGGAATCTCCCTCGGTTGTGGACCGAGGCAAGCATGAATCGGGGAGCGAGCGCCGCCATCACCCCCGTGAGCCCATTTGCTCTCCCCGAAGGGGCAAAGGGGGTGGAGAACGCCCCGTGGAGGCCCGTATAACGCCTGTCAATGGATTTCCGAGACAGCCCCCAGGACGCCGAGTACCGCGCGCAGGTGCGCGCCTGGCTCGAGGCGAACGTCTCCGAGCTGCTCGGGGAGACGATGGAGGAGCGGCTGCCCGCGTGGCGCGCCTGGCAGAAGCAACTGCACGCCGCGGGCTACGCCGGGCTCGCGTGGCCCGAGCGCTACGGCGGCCAGGAGGCCTCGCTCGTCCAGCAGGCGATCTTCCTGGAGGAGTACGACCGCGCGGGCGCGCCCGACCGGCTCAACACGCTGGGCGAGGGGCTGGCCGGCCCGACGATCATCGACTTCGGCACCGAGGAGCAGCGTGAGCGCTTCCTGCGGCCGATCCTCGAGGGCGAGCACGTGTGGTGCCAGCTGTTCTCCGAGCCGGCCGCCGGGTCGGACCTGGCCGCGCTGGAGGCGCGTGCCGAGCGCGACGGGAACGGCTGGCGGATCAGCGGCCAGAAGGTCTGGACCAGCCGCGCCCAGGTCGCCAGCTACGGGATGCTGCTCGCGCGCACCGGCGGCGGCCCGCGGCACAAGGGCATCACCTACTTCATCCTGCCGATGGACGCCGAGGGCGTGACCGTCCGGCCGCTGCGCCACATCCTCGGCGAGGCCGAGTTCAACGAGGTCTTCCTCGACAACGTGTACGTCCCGGACGACCTCGTGCTCGGGCCGGTCGACGGCGGCTGGAAGATCGCGATGGCGACGCTCGGCTACGAGCGCGTCGTGCTCGCCACCGGGCGCGTGAACATGCAGCGGCTCTTCCACGACCTCGTCGAGGAGGTCCGGGCGAGCGGGCGCGGCGCCGATCCGCACGTGCGCGCGACGCTCGCCGACCTCTACGCGCGCACCCGCGTGTACCGGCTCAACGGCCTGCGGGCGCTGCACTCCATGGCCGCCGGCGCCCCGGGGCCGGCGTCGTCGCTCGGCAAGCTCATGTCGTCCCCGCTGCTGGAGGACATGGCCGACTTCGCGGTCGCGCAGCACGGCCTCGCCGGCTCGCTCGAGCCCGACGCCGACGACGCCGAGGCCGGGCGCTGGCTGCGCCTCGCCTACCAGGCGCGCGGCACGTCGATCGCCGGCGGCACGACGTTCATCCAGCGCAACATCGTCGCCGAGCGCGTGCTCGGCCTCCCGCGCGCCTGACGTGCAGGCCGTCGTCCTGGACGCCTTCGGCGGGCCCGAGGTGCTGCGCTTCGGCGAGCGCCGCGATCCCGTCGCGCCGGCCGGCTGGGTGGTGGTGGAGCTGCGCGCCGCCGCGCTGAACTGGCACGACTGTCTGGTGCGGCGCGGCCAGTACGACGTCCCGCTGCCGCACGTCATCGGCTCCGACGGCGCGGGGGTGCGGCGCGACACCGGCGAGGAGGTCGTGATCCTGCCCTCGCTGCACTGGGGCGACGATGACCGGGCGCCCGGGCCCGACTGGGAGATCCTCGGCGACGCCACCGACGGCACCTACGCCGAGCTCGTGGCGGTCCCCGAGGCGAACGTGTTCCCCAAGCCGCGGCGCTGGCCGTGGACCGACGCCGCCGCGCTCCCGCTCGCCGGGCTCACCGCGCACCGGGCGCTGTTCGCGCGCGGCGGCCTGCGCCCCGGCGAGACGGTGCTCGTGCTCGGCGCCGGGGGCGGCGTCGCCACCTTCGCGATCGCGCTCGCCCGCCTGGCCGGCGCCCGCGTGCTCGTCACGTCCTCGTCGCGCGAGCGGATCGAGCGCGCGCGCGGCATCGGCGCCGACGACGGCGTCCTGTACACCCAGGACGGCTGGCCGGCGGCGGTGCGCGACCTCACCGGCGGCGAGGGCGTCGACCTCGTGATCGACTCGGTCGGCGAGACGTGGCCCGACGCCCTGGGGACGCTGCGCGCGGGCGGGCGCCTCGTGGCCTTCGGCGCGACCGGCGCCGCCTCGGCGCGCGTCGACGTGCGCAGCTTCTATTTCGGCCAGCAGTCGATCCTCGGCACCACGATGGGCAGCCCGCGCGACTTCGCCGCGCTGCTGCGCGCCGTCGAGCAGGCGCCGGACTGGCGGCCGGTCGTCGATCGCATCCTGCCGCTCGACCGCGCGGCCGAGGCGCACGCGGTCATGGAGCGCCGCGAGCACGTCGGCAAGCTCGTACTCGCCGCCTGACACAACGAAGGGACGGTTCATGGACGCCTACGCCTGGGAGCCCACGCCGGAGCGCATCGAGCAGGCCAACGTCACGCGGCTGATGCGCGCCGCCGGCGTGGCGACGATCGACGAGCTCCGCCGGAAGTCCGTCGAGGACATCGACTGGTACTGGGACCTGGTCGTCAAGGACCTCGGCCTGCCCTTCGACGAGCCGTACACGGCCGTACGCGACAGCTCGCGCGGGATCGAGTGGACGACCTGGTTCGTCGGCGGGCGCCTGAACGTGGCGACGGCGTGCGTCGACCGCTGGCGCGACGCCGGCACGCTCGCCGTGATCCACGAGGACGAGCAGGGCAACGTGGCGACGCTGACGTACGCCGAGCTGGGCGACGCGGTCGACCGGGTCGCGGCGGGCCTGCGCGCGGCGGGCATCGGCAAGGGCGACGCCGTGGCGATCTTCCTGCCGATGATCCCGGAGGCGGTCGTCGCCATGTACGCGATCGCAAAGGTCGGCGCGCTGTGCGTGCCGCTGTTTTCCGGGTACGCCCCCGCGGCGATCGCCGCGCGGTTGCAGGACGCGCGGGCCAAGCTCGTCTTCACGGCGGGCTGGGCCTGGCGGCGCGGCGCGCGGGCCCCGATGAAGCCCGCGCTCGACGAGGCGCTCGGCGAGTGCCCGTCCGTGCGCACGGTCGTCGTGGTCGATCGCGGCGAGCCCGCGCTCGGGCCGAACGACGTCGCCTGGGACGCGTTCGCGCCCCCCGTCGATGGACCGGTGGCCGCCGAGCCCACCAGCGCCGAGGATCCGCTGCTACTCGGCTACACGTCCGGGACGACCGGCAAGCCGAAGGGCGCGGTGCACACCCACGCCGGCTTCTTGGTCAAGGTCGCGTCCGAGGTCGCCTACGAGTTCGACGTGCGCCGCGGCGACGTCTTCTTCTGGGTGACCGACATGGGCTGGGTCATGGGGCCACTGAGCACGTTCGGCACCCACGCGCTCGGGGCCGCGCTGCTGCTCTACGAGGGCGCGCCCGACACGCCCGGACCCGGGCGCCTGTGGGAGCTCGTCGAGCGCCATCGCGTGACGATGCTCGGCGTCTCGCCGACGCTCATCCGGGCACTCAAGCCCCACGGCGACGACCTGCCGCGCTCGCGCGACCTGTCGTCGGTGCGCGTGTTCGGCTCGACCGGCGAGCCGTGGAACGACGCGCCGTACCGGTGGCTCAGCGAGACGGTCGGCGAGGGCCGCGTGCCGATCATCAACTTCTCCGGCGGCACCGAGGTCGGCGGCTCCTTTCTCTCCCCGTTCCCCGTCGAGCCGATCAAGCCCTGCTCGCTCGGCGGCCCGTCGCTCGGGATGGACGTCGACGTCTTCGACGCCGAGGGCAAGCCGGTGCGCGGGCAGCTCGGCGAGCTGGTCTGCCGCCAGCCCTGGCCGGCGATGACGCGCGGCGTCTGGGGCGATCCCGAGCGCTACCTGGAGTCCTACTGGTCGATGTTCCCGGGCACCTGGCGCCACGGCGACTGGGCGATGGTCGACGACGACGGCCAGTGGTTCTTGTTCGGGCGCTCGGACGAGGCGATCAACGTGGCCGGCAAACGGGTGGGGCCGGCGGAGGTCGAGAGCGTCCTCGTCGCGCACCCGGCAGTCGCCGAGGCCGCCGCGGTCGGCGTGCCCGACGAGGCCAAGGGCGAGGCGATCTGGTGCTTCTGGACGCCGGCCAACGGCGACGGCGAGGACGTCTCCGCGGAGCTGCGCGCCGAAGTCGGCCGCCGGCTCGGCAAGCCGTTCACGCCCGGCCGGGTCGTCCGCGTCGGCGCGCTCCCGAAGACGCGGACGGCGAAGATCCTGCGCCGCGCGATCCGCGCGGCGGCCGTCGGCGCGGACCCGGGAGACCTGTCGGGCGCCGAGAACCCCGACGCGCTGGACCTCATCCGCGCGGCGGTGTCGAAGTGATCTCCGAAAGAGGACCGAGATGCCCTACCGATCGATGACGCTCGACGTGCGCGACGGGATCGCGCGCCTGACCTTCACGGAGGCCGCGCGCGGCAACCCGATCGACGGCGTGTTCTGCGCCGAGATCAGCGAGGCCGCCATCGAGCTCAGCGAGCGGCGCGACGTGCGGGCGGTGCTCATCGCCGCCGAGGGCAAGGCGTTCAGCTACGGCGGCGACATCGCCTCGTTCGTGGCGGCCGGCGACGAGCTGCCACAGGCGATCAAGCGCTGGACGGCCGGGCTGCACATGGCGATCGCGCGCCTGCAGCGGATGGACGCGCCGGTCGTCGCGGCGGTGCACGGCGTCTGCGCGGGCGGCATGGGCGCGTTCATCGCGGGCTGCGACCTCATCGTCGCCGCGACCACCGCGCGGTTCGTCGCCGCCTACGCCGGGATCGGCTACAGCTGCGACGCCGGCGCCTCGATCGCGCTGACGCGCCGGCTCGGCCTCCAGCGCGCGCGGCGGTTCCTGCTACTCAACGAGACGCTCGACGGGGAGGCCGCGCTGGCCGCCGGGCTCGCCGACGAGGTCGTCGAGCCCGAGCGCCTCGCGGCGCGCGCCGAGGAGCTCGCGGCGCAGCTCGCCGCGGGGCCGACGCGGGCGCTCGGCGAGATCCGCCGGCTCCTGCTGTCGGCCAACGACCAGCCGCTCGAGGCACAGCTCGAGCTCGAGGCGCAGGCGCTCGCGCGCATGGCCGCGACCGCCGACGCGCGCGAGGGGCTGGCCGCGTTCGCCGGGAAGCGCCAGCCGGTGTTCGCGGGCGACTAGTGCCCCGAGTCGGAAGTTCGACGGCATTCGGCGGCGCCGGGCCGCCCCTGCCGGCCCCCGGCACCCG
>DASXRF010000312.1:0-3133 GCA_036506755.1 Solirubrobacteraceae bacterium
TTGGTGCGGCCGGTGGTGAGCCGCGCGTCGTGGAGGATCTCGCGGATGGTGGCGGTCCCTCTCTGGCCGCGGTACCGCGCGACGAGAGCGTCGAGGGAGGTCAGGTCGGTGCGCTGCTGATACTCGGCCTCGTGGAAGGCGCTCTCGACGTCGTGGCGGGGGAGGACGGCGGCGAGGTCGAGGAGCGTGCGAGCGACGGTCGTGACGGGGATGCCGGCGCGGGTGGTGACCTCGTCGGGCGGGAGGGTCGCGCGGTGGACGAGCAGTCCGGCGCGTCGGCAGTGGCGCTCGCTGGTGACCTCCACCGCCGTGCCGCCGCGGATGCCCCAGAGCGCGGCCGCCGCACGATGGCTCAGCACCGCGCCGCGTCCGGCGGCGAGCACGGCCGCCATCCAGCGGCCTCTCATCGAGAGCACGCGGTGCCCGACGGCATAGACGCCGCGATGGATCTCGTGCAACCGCCCGCTTGCGAGCCGGTACTTGATCGCTCCCGCGCCGATCCCGAGCGCCAGCAGCTGCCACCGCGCGGCCACACCGTGCTGGCGCTCCGCCAGCGCGGCGACCGCCGCGTCGAGGTGAGAGTGCACTTGGGGCGCTATGTCAGCCCCAAATGCACTCTCGCTCGCCATGCCGCGGAGCCTGGCGCGCCACACGTCACGGGTGGCGCGCGGTCTGCGACTAGATCGTCATGGCCGGCGCGCCGACCGGCACCACGGCCTTGGTGAACGTCAGCTCGCCGTCGACCGCGTCCACCTGGACGGTGTCGCCCTCGCGGAACTCGCCCTCGAGGAGCTTGAGCGCGAGCTGGTCGACGAGGCGCTTCTGGATCACCCGCTTGAGCGGCCGCGCCCCGTACGTCGGGTCGTAGCCCAGCTCGGCGAGGAGCTCGGTCGCGCCCGGCGTCAGCACTACCGAGATGCCGCGCTGCGCGACGCGCGCGATCACGCGGTCGACCTGCAGGTGGACGATCTTGGCCAGCTGCTCGCGGGACAGCGGCTCGAACTCGACGATGTCGTCCAAGCGGTTGATGAACTCGGGGCGGAAGTGCTGCTCCGCGCCGGCCCGGCCGCCGGCGATGTTCGAGGTCATGATCAGCACGACGTTCTTGAAGTCGACCGTGCGGCCCTGGCCGTCGGTCAGCCGCCCGTCGTCCATCACCTGCAGCAGCGTGTTGAAGACGTCGGGGTGGGCCTTCTCGACCTCGTCGAGCAGCACCACGCTGTACGGCCGCCGCCGCACCGCCTCGGTGAGCTGGCCGCCCTCGTCGTAGCCGACGTAGCCGGGCGGCGCCCCCACCAGCCGGGACACGGAGTGCTTCTCCATGTACTCCGACATGTCGAGGCGGATCATCGCCTCCTGGGTGTCGAACATGAACTCGGCCAGCGCGCGGGCAAGCTCGGTCTTGCCGACGCCCGTGGGGCCGAGGAACAGGAAGTTGCCGATCGGCCGGTCCGGGTCGGAAAGCCCGGCGCGCGAGCGGCGCAGCGCCGCGGACACGGCGGACACCGCCTCGTCCTGGCCGACGACGCGCTCGTGCAGGCGCTCCTCCATGTGGATGAGCTTCTCGACCTCGCCCTCCATCAGGCGGGCGACCGGGATCCCCGTCCACTTGGCGACGACCTCGGCGACGTCCTCGGCCGTGACCTGCACGCCGGTGTCGCCCTCCGTGCGCTCCTCGGCCTCGGCGATCCGCTTGCGCAGCTCGGGCAGCCGCCCGTAGGTGAGCTCGGCGGCGCGCTGGAGGTCGCCCTCGCGCTGCGCGCGGGCGATCTCGTGCTCGGTCTGCTCGAGCTGCGCCTTGAGCTCGGTGACCGACTGGACGGCCTCGCGCTCGGCCTGCCACTCGGCCTTGAGCCGGTCGGCCTGCTCCTGGAGGTCGGCGCGCTCGCGCTGGATGGCCTCGCGCCGGTCGGCGGACGCCTCGTCGCGCTCGTTGCGCAGCGACTCGAGCTCGATGTCGAGCTGCATGATCCGGCGCTGCAGGACGTCGACCTCCTCGGGCACCGAGTCGAGCTCGATGCGCAGCCGGCTCGCGCTCTCGTCGATGAGGTCGATCGCCTTGTCGGGCAGGAAGCGGTCGGCGATGTAGCGGTGCGACAGCGTCGCGGCCGCGATGAGCGCCGAGTCCTGGATCTCGACGCGGTGATGCTCCTCGTAGCGCGGCTTGAGCCCGCGCAGGATGGCGATCGTGTCCTCGACCGTCGGCTCGCCGACCATGACCGGCTGGAAGCGGCGCTCCAGCGCGGCGTCCTTCTCGATGTGCTTGCGGTACTCGTCGAGGGTCGTGGCGCCGATGGCGCGCAGCTCGCCCCGGGCGAGCATCGGCTTGAGCAGGTTGGCCGCGTCGACCGCGCCCTCGGCGGCGCCGGCGCCGACGATCGTGTGCAGCTCGTCCATGAACAGGACGATCTGGCCCTCGGCGTCCTGGATCTCCTTGAGGACGGCCTTGAGGCGCTCCTCGAACTCGCCGCGGTACTTGGAGCCCGCGAGCACGGCACCGATGTCGAGCGCCACGACGCGGCGGTCGCGCAGGGACTCGGGCACGTCGCCGGCCACGATGCGCTGGGCGAGGCCCTCGACGATCGCGGTCTTGCCGACGCCCGGCTCGCCGATCAGCACGGGGTTGTTCTTCGTGCGGCGGCTGAGGACCTGGATGACCCGGCGGATCTCCTCGTCGCGCCCGATGACCGGGTCGAGCTTGCCGTCCTCGGCGGCCTGGGTGAGGTCGCGGCCGAACTTCTCGAGCGCCTGGAGGGTGTCCTCGGGGTTCTCGCTGGTGACGTTCGAGCGGCGGATCTCGCCGAGCGCCTCGAGCAGGCGCTCCTTGCGCGCGCCGTGGGCGCGCAGCGCCTCGCCGGCCTTGGAGCCGTGCGCGGCGAGGGAGAGCAGGATGTGCTCTACGGAGACGTAGTCGTCCTTGAGGTCGCGGCGCTCGCGGTCGGCGGCGCGCAGGACCTGGCCGAGCTCGTCGGAGGCGCCGGTCGACGCGGGGCCGGAGCCGAGCCGGGGCAGCCCGTCGAGGGCGCCGTTGACCTCGCGCCGGATGCCGGCGGCGTCCGCGCCGACCTTGCGCAGCAGCGGCGAGACGATGGTCTCGTCCTGCTCGAGCAGGACGGACAGCAGGTGCTCCGGC
>DASXRF010000313.1:0-4634 GCA_036506755.1 Solirubrobacteraceae bacterium
GTCGGGTTGCCGTGGACGAGCACGACCGGCCGCCCGTCGCGCGGCCCCACGTCGATGTAGTGCATGCGGCCGTCGGGCGTGTCGAACCAGCGCGGCTCGAACGGCCACAGCCCGCCGAAGGTCCAGTCGGTCATACGCGGAATGTTCTACACCCCTTGACAGGTGACCGAATGGTCACGTATTGTCCAGCGTCATGGACGAGGTGTTCAGGGCCCTGGCCGATCCGACCCGACGGAGCCTCCTCGACGAGCTGTTCAAGGAGGACGGGCAGACGCTCAGCGCGCTCGAGCAGCGGCTGCCGATGACGCGCTTCGGCGTGATGAAGCACCTGAAGGTCCTCGAGGAGGCCGGCCTGGTGACCACGCGCAAGCGCGGCCGCGAGAAGCTGCACTTCCTGAACCCCGTCCCGATCCGGCTCGTCCACGACCGGTGGGTGAGCAAGTACGCCGCGCCCTGGGCCGCCGGGCTCAGCCGGCTCAAGCACAACCTCGAGGAGGACAGGACGATGGAGAAGGTGTTCGAGATCTACATCAAGACGACGCCGGAGCGCCTCTGGCAGGCGATCACCGACAGCGACATGCGGCGCAAGTACAACTTCGGCGTCGGAGTCAACTCCGACTGGACGCCCGGCTCGCCCTACGAGGGCGTGCACCCGATGGCGCCCGGCCCGCTCGTCGAGGGCGAGAACCTCGAGGTCGATCCGCCGCGCCGGCTCGTCCAGAGCTTCCGGGCGCTGTGGAGCGACGACGTCCGGGCCGAGGGCACGTCGCGGGTCACCTGGGAGATCGAGCCGGTCGAGGACTCGTGCCGGCTGACGGTCGTCCACGACCAGATGCGCGAGGGCGCCAACAGCGAGATCTACGGCGGCTGGCCGATGATCCTCTCCGGCCTCAAGACGCTGCTGGAGACCGGCGAGCTGCTCACCACCCCGGGCTCGCTGCGCTACGCGGCGGACCCCGAGCCGGCCGCCTGAGCGTCAGAGGCTGTCGACGTACAGGTCGACCTGCAGGTCGGCGCCCGGTACGTAGGAGTAGCGGTCCAGGTCGGTGACCCCTTCCTCTGCGAGCACGTCCTCGCAGAGGAAGGTGTTGCCGGTGCACTCGCGGCTCGGCCGCGTGATGACCGCGTGGGCCGCGTCGGCGTAGAGCTCGGGCTTGCGCGAGCGCGCCATGGCGGTCTCGCCGCCGAGCAGGTTCTGGACGGCGGCGGTCGCGATCAGCGTCCGCGGCCACAGCGCGTTGGAGGCGATCCCGTCCTCGCGCAGCTCCGCGGCGAAGCCCAGCGCGCACAGGCTCATGCCGTACTTGGCGATCGTGTAGCCGATGTGCGGGCCGAGCCAGCGCGGCTCGAGGCTGATCGGCGGCGAGAGCGTGAGGATGTGCGGGTTCTCGGCGCGCCTGAGGTGCGGGATGCACGCCTTGCTCACCACGAACGTGCCGCGCGTGTTGATCGCCTGCATGAGGTCGTAGCGCTTCATCTCGAGCGCCTCGGTTCCCGAGAGGTTGATCGCGCTCGCGTTGTTGACGCAGACGTCGATGCCGCCGAAGCGCTTGACCGCCTGCTCCACCGCCGCGAAGACCTGCTGCTCGTCGCGGATGTCGCCGACGATGGGCAGCGCGCGGCCCCCGGCCGCCTCGATCTGCTCGGCCGCCGTGTAGACGGTGCCCTCGAGCTTGGGATGCGGCTCGCCCGTCTTGGCGATCAGCGCGACGTTCGCGCCGTCGCGCGCCGCGCGCAGGGCGATGGCCAGGCCGATGCCCCGGCTGGCCCCGGAGATGAACAGTGTCTTGCCGGCGAGATCGATGTCGGCATGGTGGCAAATGCGACCGTCATAGCCGCTCTCCTTCGGGTGCGCGCTCAGACTGGGCCAGCGCGGCGGCGATCGCGCGGTACGCCTTGCGGTTGAAGAGGAGGCCGATGTGGCTGCCGGTGACCTCCACGCAGTCGGCGCCGGGGACCAGGCAGCCTTGCCAGCGCACGACGCCGTCGCCCTTGGTGTAGATGCTGGTCAGCCGCACGCGGTCGTGCGGGAAGTCGCCGCGGAACGCGCGGCTGTAGGCGCAGTCGCAGTTGGCCGTGAAGCACGCCTCGGCCCGCGCGCGCCGCGTGACGCGCAGGGCGCGCCGCGCCGCGGCGACGGCCGCCAGCGTCGGCGTGCTGATCCCGAACATGCCGTTGAGGTCGGCGCCCAACGAGATCGCGTGCGAGACGTGCTCGGGCGCCCGGGCGCCGAGCGCGCGGGCGAAGTGCCCGCCGCGGCTGTGGCCGATGAGCGCCACGCGGCGGCCGTGGCGCTCGTGGAGGCGCTCGGCGCGCCGCTCGACCCTCTCCAGCGCCCGGTCCGAGCAGTCGACGTTGGCGACGAACCCGCACGTCGACGGCCGGTAGCCCATCCGCCACAGCCAGCCAGCGACCACGGCGAGCGTCTGCTCGCCGGCCAGGAAGCCCGGCATGAGGATGACCGGCCGGCCGTCGCCGCGCGGCACGCCGGCGCCCAGCCACACGGGGTCGACGAGCAGGCGCGCCAACTCGAGCTGCCAGCGCGTCTCGGCGAGCGGGCGCCCCCACCACCGGGGCCGCGCCGCCAGCTCGGGGGGCAGGACGCCGGCGGCGCCCTCAGCCGGCATGGACGTAGCTTCCCGGCGCCTTGGCCGTCGCCTTGTACTTGCGGCTGCCCAGCGTCTTCTTGGCGGGCTTGAGGTCGCCCGAGCGCTCGCCCAGCCACTCGACGTAGTCGGGCCACCAGCTCCCCCGCCGCGTCGCCGCCTGGTCGAGCCACTCACCCTCGTCGGCCGGGCGCTCGTCGCTGACCCGGTGGCTGGCCCGGGACTCCGGCGCGGGCGGGTTGATCAGCGCCTGGATGTGCCCGCTCGACGACAGCACGAAGCGCGTCGCGCCGCCGAACAGCAGCGTGCTGCGGTAGGCGTTCTCCCACGGCACGATGTGGTCGTTGAGCCCGGCGACGAAGTAGGTGTCGACGTCGACGTCGTGCAGGTCGACGCCCGTGCCGAGGACCTTGACCGCGCCCGCGCGGGTGAGCAGGTTGTCGAGCGCGATCTTGATGAAGTCGCGGTGCAGCCCGGCGGCGAGCCTGACGGTGTCCTGGTTCCAGTACAGGATGTCGAAGGCGGGCGGGGTGCGGCCGAGCAGGTAGTTGCTCACCCAGTAGTTCCAGATCAGGTCGTTGGGCCGCAGCCATGCGAACACGCCGGCGAGCGCCTGCCCGTCGAGGTAGCCCTTGCGCGCGGACTCGGCGACCGCGGCGGCGGCGAGCTCGCGGCTGGCCAGCGCGGACACCGTTCCCGCCTGCGCCTGGTCGAGCGCGCAGACGAGCAGCGTCAGGCTGGCGACCTCGGACAGGCGGCCCTTCGCCGCGAGGTGCCCGAGCGCGCCCGAGCTGATGATCCCGCCCGAGCACGCCGCCATCACGTGCGCCGACGGGTGGCGGGCGATCTCGGCGACGGCCTCGCGCGCCTCCAGCACCGCGGCCGCATAGGTGTCGAGGTCGAAGTGGCCCTGCTCGGCGTCGGGGTTGCGCCACGAGATGCCGAACACCTGGTGGCCCTGCTCGAGCAGGTGCTCGATGAGGCTGCGCCCGGGCGCGAGGTCGAGGATGTAGTACTTGTTGATCGTCGGCGGGACGACCAGGATCGGGACCTCGCGGACCTTCTCGGCGCGCGGCTCGTACTGGATGAGCTCGAAGACCTCGGTGCGCAGGACCACCGCGCCCGGCGTGACGGCCAGGTTCTCGCCGACCGCGAACTTCGACGTGTCGACGCTGGCCGGCAGCCGCCGGTGCAGGACGTCGCCGGCGAGCTGGCGCATCCCGCGCCGCAGGCTCGCGCCGCCGTGGTCGACGATGTCCTTGATCACCGCGGGGTTCGACCACGGGAAGTTCGTCGGGGCCAGCGCGTCGGCGACGTTGGCGGCGGCGAAGCGCGCCTGGCGCTCGGTGCGCCAGTCGACCTCCGAGTCGGAGATCAGCTCGTCGACGGCGCGCCCGGTGGCGAGGTAGCCCTGCAGCACGCGGCGCAGCAGGCCGTTGCCCTCCCACGCCGGGTCGCCGAAGCGCCGGTCGCCCTTGGCCGGCGCCACGGTCGAGCGCCCGGCGGCCACGCGCGCGAGCTCCCCGCCGAGCCCGGTGGCGCGGCGTGCGGCGCGGTTCGGATGGCGGGCCAGGCCCGCGACGACCTTCGCGGCGGCGCCCGGCTTGACGAAGCGCGACCGCGTCCCGCTGTCGACGGCGGCGTCGGTGAGCAGCACGTCCAGGGCCGCCCGACCCGCCGCCGTGCTGCGCGCGGCGCGGCCGGCCGGGCGCGGCTTGGTCGCCGCGGCGGCCTTCAATGAGGTCGCCTCCTCGTCCATGCTCTCCTCCTCCAAACGGCGGTCAGCGAGCCGTAGCCTCCCACTCGGCGGGTCGCGCGGTCACTGGCGTCCGGACCCGACTTCGGCGCTCAGCGCTTGTGAGCTGATCACAGCGACAAGCGCCTATCGCCATGGGTGCAGCACCTTCGTTGCGAGCGGCGAACAGTCCGGCCGGGGATGAGCGCGGTCGCGACTGCGTCCCGGGCAAGCACGAGCGCGCGTGCGGCATCTGCGGGTCGCATGGGCCGGCTCGCGGTCCGTGCGACCGC
>DASXRF010000314.1:0-4158 GCA_036506755.1 Solirubrobacteraceae bacterium
GCGGCCGGAGAGGATGAGCAGGTCGGCCTGGCGCGGCGAGGCGCGGAAGGCCTCGAAGCCGAATCGCGCGACGTCGACCCGCGCCGCGACGACGCTCATCATCTCGATCGCGCAGCACGCCAGCCCGAACGTGGCGGGGAACAGCGCGTTCCCGCGCGCCCAGTTGAGCGCGCGCTCGAGCGTGGTGGTGAGGACGCGCTCCTCGACGTAGCGCTCGAGCTCGGGGCCGTCGAAGTTGCCCTTCAGTGCGTCTCGCGCGCGCAGCCCGCGCGCGCGGAAATCGGAGGGGGCGAGGTCGCCGCCCGCCGGGTCGCGCCGGACTATCTCCAATTGAGCGCTCCCCGGCGCCACACGTAGACGAACGCGATGGCCAGCAGGACGATGAAGACGATCGTCTCGGTCATGGCGAACGTGCCGAAGGACCGCAGCTGCACCGCGATCGGATAGAGGAATACGACCTCGATGTCGAAGAGGATGAACAGCATCGCGATCATGTAGAAGCTGATCCCGAAGCGGAAGCCCTGCTTGATCTCCGACGGCAGGCCGCACTCGTAGGGCTCGGTGTGGCTGGTGATCCGCGCGGCGCGCGGGCCGAGCATGCGGTTGAGCGCGACGAACAGCGCCCCGAGTCCCGTGCCGAGGATCAGGAAGACGATCGCCGGGAGGTAGGAGCGGAGCATCCGGGTCGGAGTTCTACTACAGCTTGTGCGGTCCTGTTACTAAGTGGCAAATGGCATCAGCCGTCGCCCCCTTTGCCCTGCTCGTAGCCGTCGTGAACGCCCTTGCCGCGCTGGCCGGCGCGTGGCGCTGGTGGCGCGGCCTCTCCCCGGCGCCGTCGTTCTGGCGTCTGGTGCGCTTCGGCCAGGTGGCGGCGATCGTGCTCGCGGTGCTGGCGGGCGCGTTCGCGCTGGCCGGTGAGCGCCCGGACGACGGGCTCTTCTGGCTGTACGTGGCGCTGCCGCTCGCGGTTGCGCTGATCGCCGAGCAGCTGCGGATCGCCTCGGCCCAGGCCGAGCTCGACGCGCGCGGGCTGGCGGACGCGCAGGCGATGGCGGCGTTGAGCGAGCGCGAGCAGCGCGACATCGTGGTCGCCATCCTGCGGCGCGAGATGGTCGTGATGACCTGCGCGTGCGGCGTGGTCGTGTTCCTGGCGCTGCGGGCGGCGGGGACGGCCTAGCGGCGCTCCGCTCTTGCGCGGTCGCGGGCTGCGGCGTGGTCCGATGGCACCGAGGGGAAGGAGCCATTGGTCCTTGTGACCGTTCGTGTCGGGCGCGCTCCGTGGCGCCTCCCTGGGAGGCGCTCTTGGCGCGTGAGCGCTCAGCCCGCTCGCGAATGTGCAGTTGGGGCTGATATGGCGCCCCAAGTGCACACTCGTCGCTCGGGGAGCCGTGGCTGGCGTGTTGCCCTACGCGCGCGAGCCGCCGTCCGGGCGGAGCGCAGCCAGCCCGCGATACGCCCCGCGGTAGAACAGCAGCGGCTCGCCCCCGTCGCACGCCATCTGCGTCACGGTCCCGACGCCGATGGTGTGGTCGCCGCCGGGGTGGAGCGCGAGCAGGTCGCACGCCAGCCAGGCGAGCGCGTCGTCCAACACCGGCACCCCGTTCTCGACGGTGTGCGTGACCGCGGCGAACTTGTCCGCGGCGAGCGCCTTGGACGCGAACGTCGCGGCGAGCTCCTCCTGGCCCGCGCGCAGCACGTTGACCGCGAAGCGCCCGGACTCGCGTACGACGGGCAGCGTGCGCGACTCGTTGTCGAAGCAGACCAGCAGCAGCGGCGGGTCGAGCGACAGCGAGCTGACGGCATTGGTCGTCAGGCCGGCGGGGCCATCGCGACCGACCGCGGTGACGACGCAGACCCCGGTGGCGAAGTGCCCCATCGTGTCGCGGAAGCGGCGGCCCTCGTCCACAGCCCGGAAGGTAGTCCCGGAAGGACTTGGCCCGGCGCCAGCCGTGGTTGCCGCCGGTCCGAGGGGTCGCGGCGATATCTCTATGCAGCTGCGCCCGTCGGTGGCCGGCGCCGGGCGTCCCGGAGTTCGCCGCCCGGCCGCTAGCTCCTGCCGGTGACGACCAGCTCGCCGTGCACGCCGAGGTCGTCGTGGTTGGCGATCGAGCACGCCAGCCGGTAGGTCCCGGGCGCCAGCGTCAGCACGTCCGAGGAGACGGTCTCGCCGGGATGCGCGGTCGGGGTGCCCTCGCCGATCTGCAGCGGCTTGCCCTCGTCGTCGGTCTTGGTCGTCGAGAAGATCTTGACGTTGTGGGTGAGGATCCCGTCGTCGCGGGCGATGATCCGCACGCGCGGCCCCGGGACCTCGACCTTCTTCGGCAGGAGCCGGTACTCGTCGAGGCGCAGGCGGACGGTGCCGCCGGGCGCCCGGACGGGCTCGGAGCCGCCGCAGCCGGCGAGGGCCAGCGCGACGAGGGCGAGTGCGCTCTTCGGACGCATGACGCGGCGCATGAGCCTATGCTTGCGCGCCGCATGGCCGCCCGACCCCGCATGCTCGCCGCGCTCGCCGTCCTCGGCGCGGCCGCCACCGCGGTCACGGCCTGCGGCAGCGAGGAGGTGAACGTCGCGCCGTCCGACTCGGCCGTCGTCAAGCGCGGCGCCCAGCTGTTCGCGGACCGCTGTTCGGGCTGCCACACGTTCAGCCGCACGGGCGCCCAGGGCGGCGCGTTCAAGATCAAGGACCGCGAGCGCGTCGACGGCCCGAGCTTCGACGCGCGCAAGGAGACCGTCCCGCAGGCGCTCTACGCGATCCGCAACGGCGGCTTCTCCGGGGCGATCATGCCCGAGAACATCGTCACCGGCGCCGAGGCGCAGGCGGTCGCCGAGTTCCTCGCCAAGTACTCGGGCCGCGGCGGCGCGTCGGAGTCCACGGGGGCCTCGCCCGGGCCCAGCCAGTAGCGCCCCGTGCTCGACCTGCGGCGCATCCGCAGCGAGCCCGACGCCGTGCGCGCCGCCCTCGGCCGGCGCGGCGACCTGAACATCGGCGAGGCGCTCAACCGAGTCCTCACGCTCGACGCCCGCCGCCGCGAGCTGCTGCCCGAGCTCGAGCAGTTGCGGGAGCGGAAGAACAAGGCCAGCGAGGACATCGCGGCCGCCAAGCGGTCGGGCGAGGACGCGAGTGCGGCCATCGCAGCGATGCGGGACGTCGGCGCGCGCGAGAAGGCGCTCTCGGCCGAGCTGGCGGAGATCGACGGCGGGCTGGCCGAGGCGCAGACCGCCCTGCCGAACATCCCCGCCGACGAGGCGCCCCAGGGCGACCGCGTCCTGCGCGAGGCTGGCGAGGCCGGCAAGGCCGGCCGCGACCACCTCGAGCTGGCCGGGCCGATGATCGACATGGAGGCGGGCGCGCGCGTCGCCGGCTCGCGGTTCGCCTACCTGCGCGGCGACCTCGTCATGGTCGAGTTCGCGCTCGTGCGCTGGGCGCTCGAGCGCCTGCGCGCGCACGGCCACGAGCCCGTCGTCCCGCCGGTCCTCGCCCGCGAGGAGGCGCTGTACGGCACGGGCTTCTTGCCCGACACCGAGCAGCAGATCTACCGCCTGGCCGACGACCCCCTCTATCTCGTCGGCACGAGCGAGGTCCCGCTCGCCTCGCTGCACGCCGGCGAGATCCTCGACGAGGAGGCGCTGCCGCGCCGCTACGCCGCGTTCTCGTCGTGCTTCCGGCGCGAGGCGGGCGCGGCCGGCAAGGACACGCGCGGGATCTTCCGCGTCCACCAGTTCGACAAGGTCGAGATGTTCAGCTTCGTCGCGCCCGAGCGCTCGGCCGAGGAGCACGAGCGCCTGCTGGGCATCGAGGAGCAGTTGCTCGGCGAGCTGGAGATCCCCTACCGCGTCGTCGACATCTCGGTGGACGACCTCGGCGCGAGCGCGGCGCGCAAGTTCGACCTCGAGGCGTGGCTGCCCGGGCAGGAGCGCTACCGCGAGCTCACATCGTGCTCGAACACGACCGACTTCCAGGCCCGCCGGCTGGAGATCCGCATGCGCCCGGCGGGCGGCGGGCGGCCGGTCGTCGCGCACACGCTCAACGGCACCGCGGTCGCCGTCGGGCGCACGATCATCGCGCTGCTGGAGAACGGCCAGCGCGAGGACGGCGGCGTCGATCTGCCGGGCGTGCTCGCCGTGTTCGGCGCGCCGCGGTCGCTGAGCCCGCCGCCC
>DASXRF010000315.1:0-7242 GCA_036506755.1 Solirubrobacteraceae bacterium
GGCTACGGGTTCATCAAGGAGTACCCGGTCGAGAAGCTCATGCGCGACGCCAAGATCATGCAGCTCTACGAGGGCACGTCGCAGATCCAGCGGCTGGTCATCGCCCGCGAGACGCTGCTGCCGCGCCGCGTGCAGGAGCCGGCCACCGTCTAGTCCTCGGTTCGCCCGGGCGCCGCGCCGCGGCGCCCGGCGAACGTGGCGGCACGCCCTGCCATCCTGCGGGGGTGGTCAGGCGCGCGCGACGCACCGAGGAGGCCGTCGCCGAGGCCGCCTCGCTGGAGGCGGCGCGGGCGGCGGCGGGCGCGCGCGGGCCGGGCACGGCCGACCCGCTCGTCGGCGAGCTGCGCCGGGCCGGGCTGCTGCGCCTGCTGGTGCTGCACTTCTGCGCCGGCGGCCCGTGCTACGGCAACCAGCTCATGGATCGCATCACGCGGCTCACCGGTGGCCTGGTCGCCGTCAACCCGAACACGATGTACCCACTGCTGCGCGGTCTGGAGGCCGAGGGCCTCGTGGCGGGGGAGTGGGAGCATCCCGAGCGCCGCTCGCGGCGCTTCTACCGGCTCACGGAGGCGGGCGCGGCCGAGTGCGAGCGCCTCGGCGGCCAGGTCGGCGAGCTGCTCGACCGGCTCGCCGACTCGATCGAGGCGATCCGCGCGGAGCTCGGCTGAGGATGGGCCGCGCGCAGGCGCAGATCGTCGCCGACGGCCGGCTCACGGAGGCCGAGGCGCTCTGGTACGACACGTCCCGCTGGCCCACGTTCGTCGACGGCTTCGGCCATCTCGTCAGCGCCGACGCGAACTGGCCGCGCGAGGGCGCCGTCATCTGGGACTCGCGGCCGGGCGGACGCGGTCGCGTGCTCGAGCGCGTCGTCCGCTACGCCGCGGGGGACGGGCAGGACGCCGACGTCGAGGACGAGCGCATCACCGGCACGCAGTCGGTGCGCTTCGCGCCCGTCGCCGACGGCGGCGTCGGCGTGTCGCTCGAGCTGCGCTACGCGCTCAAGCGCGCGTACCCCGGCAGCGCGCTGGTCGACGCGCTGTTCATCCGCCGGGCGATGCGCGACTCGCTCGCCCGCACGCTGCGCCGCTTCGCCATCGAGCTGGCCGCCCAAGGTGAGCTGTAGCTTCTGCCGCATCGTGCGCGGCGAGGTCGCCGTGCACGTGGTCTACGAGGACGAGCGCTTCCTCGCCTTCCTCGACCACCGGCCGCTGTTCCCCGGCCACGCCCTGCTCGTGCCGCGCGAGCACGTCGAGACGCTGCTCGACGCGCCGCGCGAGCTGCTCGGGCCGCTGCTGGAGGCCACGCAGCGCCTGTCAGTCGCCGTGCGCGACGCGATGGAGGCCGACGGTGTCTTCAACGCGGTCAACAACGTGGTCTCCCAATCGGTGCCGCACCTGCACGTCCACGTCGTCCCGCGGCGGCGCAAGGACGGGCTGCGCGGCTTCTTCTGGCCGCGGACGAAGTACGCCTCGGAGGAGGAGGCACGCGAGGTGGCGGATAGGATCCGCGCCCTCTCTCAGCCAGGACAAGGGGTCTGAATCCGAAATGTTCGTCTTCAAGGCCGCGGTCGTCGGCGCAGGCACGATGGGGGGCGAGATCGCCCAGGCGATCGCCGCCGCCGACATCCCGGTCGTCCTCAAGGACGTCGACCAGAAGTTCGTCGACGTGGGCCTGCAGAAGGCCCGCGACGTCACGCAGGGCCAGCTCGGACGGCTCGTGAAGAAGGAGAAGATCACCCAGGAGCAGGCCGACCAGCAGCTCGAGGCGCTCATGGGCCGGATCACGGGCACGACGAGCTACGAGGGCTTCGGCGACGTCGACTTCGTCGTCGAGGCGGTGCCCGAGCGCATGGAGCTCAAGCAGCGCGTCTTCCAGGAGCTCGACGACGTCACGCCCGGCCACGCGATCCTGTCCTCGAACACCTCGTCACTGTCGATCACCGAGATCGCCGACGCGACGTCGCGGCCGGAGAAGGTCTGCGGCTTTCACTTCTTCTATCCGGCGTCGGTCATGCCGCTGCTCGAGATCGTCGAGGGCGACGAGACCGCGCCCGAGACCGTCGCCGCCGCGGTCAACCTCGCACAGGCGATCCGCAAGCAGCCGATCACCTGCGCCGAGGTCCCGGGCTTCGTGGTCAACCGCATCCTGAACTCCGCCTCGTCGGAGGTCTGGCGCGTCCAGGAGGAGCGCGGCCTGTCGATCAAGGCGATCGACGAGGGCGTCGGCGCGGCGAACGTCGCGCCGATGGGGCCGTTCTTCCTCGTCGACCTGCTCGGCCTGGACACCGTCCTGCACGTGGCCGAGCACCTGCAGGAGTCCTACGGCGACCGCTTCTACGTCCACCAGGGCATGAAGCGCCTGGTCGAGCAGGGCAAGCTCGGCGCCAAGACCGGCGGCGACGGCTTCTACAAGGACGGCCAACCGCAGATCGAGGGCGACGGCGAGCCCGACGGCCAGGAGCTCTCCGACCTGTTCAGCCTGAAGATGCTCGTCGAGGCCTGCCTGATCCTCGAGGAGGGCGTCGCCAACACGCGCGCGATCGACCTCGGGCTGATGGCCGGCGCCGGCCTGGACCCGCGCCGCGGCATCCTGCCGCCGCTGCTCAAGGCCGACATCACCGGCCTCGACGTCGTCCTCGAGCAGCTCGAGAACTTCGAGGAGCGCTACGGCGAGCGCTTCGCGCCGCCGGCCATCCTGCGCCGGCTCGTCGCGCAGGGCCGGCTCGGCCAGAAGAGCGGCCAGGGCTTCTTCCCGTGGCCGCGGCCGGACGAGGGCTTCGGCGAGGGCCCGGTCAAGCTCGAGACGCGCGGCGAGATCGCGATCGCCTGGCTGGACAACCCGCCGGCCAACTCGCTGTCGCCCGACGTCGTCGAGGCGCTCGCGCGCGTCTGGGAGCAGGTGCGGTCCTCGGGCGCGCGCTCGCTGGTCTTCGCCTCGGCCAACCCGATGCTGTTCTGCGCCGGCGCCGACATCAAGGCGTTCACGACCATGGACGCCGAGCGCGGGCGCAAGCTCGTCGAGACGACGCACGGGCTGATGCGCGGCATGGAGCGCTCACCCGTGGCGACGATCGCGGCGGTCAACGCCATCGCCTACGGCGGCGGCTGCGAGCTGGCGATGGCCTGCGACGTCCGGGTGGCGGCCGAGAGCGCGCTCTTCGGGCAGCCCGAGATCAACCTGGGCATCATCCCCGGCTTCGGCGGGACGCAGCGTCTGCCCCGGCTGGTGGGGCAGAGCAAGGCGCTCGAGATGAACCTCACCGGCGACGCCATCCTCGCCGAGGAGGCCTACGAGTTCGGGCTGGCCAGCCAGGTGGTCCCCGACCACGAGCTGTTCGACACCGCCCTGGCCTGGGCGCGCAAGCTCGCCGGGCAGGCGCCGCTCGCGGTCGAGCAGATCAAGACCGTCAGCGGCAACGGCGACCTCGACGCGGGCCTCGCCGCCGAGCAGGAGGCGTTCGCCACCGTCTT
The DNA here is from genome assembly GCA_036506755.1 of Solirubrobacteraceae bacterium. GTDB lineage: Bacteria > Actinomycetota > Thermoleophilia > Solirubrobacterales > Solirubrobacteraceae > DASXRF01. The sequence goes on from DASXRF010000315.1 coordinate 3,471, forward strand.
CCAGAGCGAGGACGCCCGCGAGGGCATCGGCGCGTTCCTGGGCAAGCGGAAGCCGACGTGGCAGGGTCGGTAGACACCGGCGTCGAGCGCCTGGCGGGGCTGCTGCGCGAGGCCTCGTCGGTCGTCGCCCTGACCGGCGCGGGGATCTCGGTGCCGTCCGGGATCCCCGACTTCCGCTCGCCGGGCACCGGCCTGTGGGAGAACGTCGACCCGATGGAGGTCGCGCACATCGACGCGTGGCGGCGCGACCCCGAGCGCTTCTGGCACTTCTACGGCGATCGCTTCCAGTCGCTGCGCGACAAGGAGCCCAACGGCGCCCACCGCGCGCTCGTCGAGCTCGAGCGCCGCGGCGTGCTCGACGCCGTGATCACGCAGAACATCGACATGCTGCACCGCAAGGCCGGCACACGCGAGCTCGTCGAGGTCCACGGGACGATCGAGCACTCGTCGTGCCTGGTCTGCGGGGCCACGTACCCGCTCGACGACGTGCGGGCCCGCCAGGTCACCGACGAGCGCGGCGTGCCGCGCTGCGAGTGCTCGCGGCCGCTGAAGCCCGACGTCGTGCTCTTCGGCGAGTTCCTGCCCGACGGCGCGATGGAGCGCGCGGGCGACTTGGCCGCGGGCGCCGACGTCCTGCTCTGCGTCGGCTCCTCGCTCGAGGTCTGGCCCGTGGCCCAGCTGCCCGACGTGACGCGGGCGGCGGGCGGCGAGGTGGCCATCGTGACGACCGGGCCGACGCCGTACGACGGGATCGCCGCGGTCAAGCTCGACGGCGACGTCGTCGCCGAGCTCGAGGCGGTGGTCGCCGCCCTCGCCGAGGCGTAGGCGACCTCAACCGCCCGCCAGCAGCCGCCGCAGCTCGGCGGCGAGCGCGTCGAGCGCGATCCCCTTGGTGAGGAAGGCGCGGGCCCCGGCGGCAAGGGCGGCGCGCTCGGCCTCGCGCTCGGTGCGGCCCGTGAGCATGACGACCTGCCCCTCCGGGTGCGCGCGCAACAGCCGCCGGCAGACGGTCGTGCCGTCGTCGCCGTCGGGCAGGACCCAGTCGAGCAGCACGAGGTCCGGCCGCAGCTCCGCGGCACGCGCGCAGCCGCCGTCGGCGTCGGAGGCCACGGCCACGTCGAAGCCCTCGGCGTCGAGGCCGTGCTCGAGGGCCAGCCGCAGGCCGGGGTCGTCCTCCACGATGAGGACGCGTGGGCGCGTCATCGCGCGGAGAATCTAGTCCAGTCCGCTCGCCGTGCGCGCCCGCAGCGCCGCCTCGACGCGCCTGAGGACGCGGTCGACGGTCGCCGCCTCGCGATCGTCGAGCCCGCTCTGGAGCGCGCGGTCGTACGTGACGAGCGCGTCGGCGCGCAGGCCGGCCAGCTCGGCGAGGCGCTCGCGCAGATCGCCCCGCTCGGCCCACGGCTCGAGCTCGCTCAGCGCCGCCTCGAGGGCCGGGCGCAGGACGAGGGCCGCCTCGCGCGAGCGGCCGGCGTCGAGGTCGGCCCGGGCGTGCAGGGCCAGCTCCTCGCAGGCCAGCGCGGCGTCGCGGCCCGAGAGCAGCGCGGCCAGGCGCTCCTGCGGGCGCAGCGCGGTCGATCGGCGCACGCGCGCGCCGCGCGGCGGCGGCAGCTCGAGCGCGACGGCATAGCGGCCGTCGGCGACCTCCTCGCCCGCCCCGTAGCCGACGCGGACGACCAGCGCCTGCTCCTGCGTGACGTCGCGCGCCCGCGGGTCGGCCACCGACATGCGATGGAGGTGCAGCACCCCGTTGAGCATCCGCAGCGCCGCGTCGACCAGCGCCTGGCGGTCGGCCTCCTCGAGCCACGCCGCCGCCGCGGCCGCGTCAGCCAGCGGGACGGCGTCGACGAGCGTGGCGCGCGAGGTCGTCACCGGCGCCGGGGGCGGCTCGCTCTCCGCGCGCCGGGGGCGCCGGCCGCCCAGCAGCCGCCGCTGCGGGGCGCCGAGCGTCCGCAGGACGAGGACGTGGTCGGGCTCCTCGCCGGCGTGGCGGCGCAGCACGTAGCGGCCGTCCTCGGGCCCGAGCGGCCACGGGTACTCGAGTTGGACGAAGCGGAACTGGGACCCCACCCGCGCCGCGGCCGGCGCCGGCGCACCGGCGTCGAGGCTCAGCTCACTCGCCCTCGTGCGCGCCGCTGGCCCGGATCGCGAACTTGGACGGCTTCAGCGAGACCGTCGGGTTCTCGAGCGTGGCGAGTCGCTTGAGCAGCTTGTCCCACTGGCCCGGCTTGAGCACCGAGTCGAACTTCTGCGCGCCCTTGCCCGACAGCGGCCGGTAGCCGACGTGGATGTGGTCGTCGTGGTCGGGCAGCGCCAGCGTGTTGTCGGCGTTGGGATAGGCCATCAGCGTGATGATCTGGTGCGGCTTCATCGTCCCCTGCAGCGAGAGCAGGCGCCGAACGGTGATGTCGGTGATCGAGCCGGGCCCCTGGTGGCCGAGAACCGGGATGCCGTTGATCTTGGCGATGTCGACGGCGTCGCCCTCGGAGTGCTCGGAGACGTTGCCGCTGGTCGTGTACTCCGAGTGGCCGCAGCGCAGGCTGGTCACCGTGGGCTTCAGGCCCGAGGCCGACAGGAACTCGAGCGTGGCGAGGACCCGCCGGTCGATGCTGCCCGCGCGGATGTCGTCGCGGCCGCACTGGTAGACGTCGATGCGCGGGTCGGTGATCACGCGGCGCTCGAGCGCCTCCTTGCTCATCAGCAGCACCTGGCCGACGCTCGGCTGCGCCGCGTCCGGGCCGTAGAACGGGTTCTTGCCCGCCGCGCGGTAGATCGCGGTCGACTCGAGCAGCTTCCAGCCGTCGAGGATCGGCTTGGGGTCGATGCGCGGCGCGCCGCGGCCGGCCGGGCGGATCTCGAACATCACGTGCGGCGCCTTCTTGACGCCGACCTTGCCGATGCGGCCCAGGATCGTGCCGGCGATGACCTTCGAGCCGACCTTGAGGCGCTTGAGGTAGACGTCCTTCCGCTTGAGCCCGAAGACCTGGGTGAAGTAGCTCTTGAACGTCGTCACGCCACGCGCGCCGGGGACGGCGCCGCCCATGTCGAGGATCTGGTCGCGCCCGCCGTCGGAGAACGCCTTCGGGCGGCTCGGGTTGGCGTAGAGGCGCTCCTTGACCAGGTCCGGCTTGACGATCTCGGCCGGCGCCGCGGCCGGCTTGGGCTGCTTGGCGGGCGCCGACTGGACCTGCGTGCCGGCGCTGGCCGGCGCGGTCGGCTTCGGGTCGGGCTTGGGCAGGCGCAGCTCGCGGGCGACGTGGTCGCGGCTGACGGTGCGCGGGCGGGCGACGGGGTACTCGCGGGCGAGCTTCTTGAGGTGGCCGTAGGTGTACGTGTTGCCGTACGCGTCGCGCAGCATGAGGAAGCGGCCGAGGCGCGGGTTGGAGCCGATCCGCACGACCTTGCCGTCCTGGACGGCGATGACCGGCGTGCCGGCCTTGGCGAAGATGTCGATCGAGCGGCGGTTCGAGCGCGCCTCGACGGGGACGGCGGCGTTCTGGCCGCGCTTGATCCGGCGCGTCGCCGCGCGCTCGGAGAGGTCGTCGGCGTAGGTGGCGCGTCCGTGGACGGGGAAGTGGCCCTCGGTCAGGCCGGTCAGCGAGCCGACGAAGTCGGCGGGCAGCCCGCCGATCAGGCGCGCGCGCAAGAGGACGGAGTCGACGTACCAGTCGGCGTGGTTGTAGGCGAAGATCGCCTTGTGCAGGTCGCTGTCGGCGCCGGCCGCCTTGAGGTAGCGCGCGGCGGAGAAGATCGCGTCGACGGGGTTGTAGGG
>DASXRF010000316.1:0-5124 GCA_036506755.1 Solirubrobacteraceae bacterium
CGCCGCCGAGCACGATCGCCAGCCGCGCGAGGCGCCCCCACTCGAAGGCGATCGCGAAGCGACGGCGCGTCAGCGCGTGCAGGACGCCGAGCATCACCACATAGGCGGCGCACAGGGCGATCCCCGCGCCCGCGATGCCCAGCGGGTCGACGAGCAGCACGAGCAGGAGCACGTTGACGCCGAGCCCGGCCAGCGCGGCGGGAACGTTGCGCGCCGTCACCCGCAGACGGCCCGCGACGACCACGAAGACGAGGAACAGCCCCGACAGCGCCCAGCCCAGCGCGACCCAGGGAAGGGCGTCGAAGGCGCCGAGGAACTGCGCCGGGAAGAAGAGGCGCAGCACCCAGCGCCCGAGCAGCGTCAGCGCCGCCACCACGACGCCGGTCACGGCGAGAAACCACGTCGTGACGACGCCGTACAGGCGCCGCGCCTCGTCGTCGTCGGTCACCGAGTAGGCCAGCGGCGGCCAGGCGTACTGAAAGCCGCGCACGGCGACGATCACCACGGAGGCGACCTTGACCGCGAGCGAGTAGCGGCCCGCGGCGCCCGGCGACTCGGCCCGCAGCAGATAGGCGCGATCGACGACGTTGAGCGCGAACGCCGCGGCGTCGGCGGGGATCGTCGGCAAGCCGAAGCGCAGCAGCGGCGCGAGCGTCGCGCGGCCGGGGACCAGGCCGACGTACCGGCGCAGGACGATCGCGAGCAACACGACCGTGACCGCCGACGCGACGAAGTTGCCGGCGACGAGCCCGCGGGCGCCCTCGTCGCGGATCACGACGAGCGTCACGGTCAGTACGACGGTCAGCGTCACGTTGCCGATCGTCGCGGCGAGGAACGCGCGCCAGCGCTCCTCGACGCGCAGCAGCGCCTTGCCGACCTCGAGGTTGGCGAAGGCCCACAGGCCGAGCAGCCCGAAGCCCAGGACGACCGCATCGCGCGTGCCGAGGAGCGCCTCGGAGAGCGGCCCGGCGAAGGGCAGCGCGGCGAGCGCGGCGAGGGTCGTGACCCAGAACACCGCGGCGGTGGTCGTGCGGGCGAGGCGAGCGCGCCGCCCGGGGTCCTCGTCGAGGTACCAGAAGCGCACGAATGCCTCGCCGAGCCCGAGTCGCAGCGGGATCGACGCGAGCACGACGGCGGTGACCACGACCTCGGCCACGCCGTAGTCGGCGTCGCTGACGTGGTGCAGGTACAGCGGGAGCGTGACGAGCGCGAAGACGCGCGAGACGACGTCCGCGGCCTGGTACGCGGCGCCCGTCGTCGCCAGGCGCTTGAGGTAGCCGAGCATGGCGGTCGCCGGACGGTAGCCGTCTACGCTCCGCACCCTGCGGATCGAGGACCGCCCCATCGCCGTGCTGCTGCTCCCGCGCACGCTGGAGCGCTTCATCCTGCGCGAGCAGGCCGAGGACCTGCTGCGCGCGCCCGGTGTGGTGGCGATCGAGCCCGCGCGCGTGCCCTACGGCGCCTTCGGCCGCCTGCCGCCCGGCGTGGCCGACGCGCTCGCGGCGGCCCAGGCGCGGCGCATGAGCCCGCCCGGCACGCCGCGGGCGATCGTCATCTTCCATCCGCTGCAGTGGCCCCTCGCGCGGGCGCTGCTCGCGCGCTGGCCGGACGCCGAGCTGTGGTACGGGCGCTGGGACCGCTACGAGCGCGCGTACGACGCCTCGCCGCGGCTGCGCGAGCGCCTCGACATGTTTCACGCGGAGGCGGCCGAGCGCGCGGCGCTCGTCTTCGTGGCCTCGGACGCGCTCGCCGCGCTCGAGCGCGCGGCGGGCCGCGACGCGGAGCTCGTCGGGCTCGCCGCCGGGTCGTTCCCGGCGCCGGACCCCGAGGCGGCCGTCGTGGCGGTCTCGCTCGGCCACCTCGGGCACCGCGTCGACTGGGCGCTGCTGCGCGCGGTCGCCGAGCGGATGCCCGAGCTGGTCGTGCTCCTGGTCGGCGAGGCGCATCCCGACGAGCTGCGCGACGACGCCGACTTCGCCGCCTGCCGGCAGCTCGACAACCTGCTGTGGCTCGGCCGCCGCAGCGACGCCGAGGCCGCGCGGCTGATCCTCTGCGCCGACTGCGGGATCGTCCCGTTCAAGGTCGAGCCCTTCAACGACGCCGGCCTGCCCTACCGCATCCTCAAGGCGGCGCGGCTGGGGCGGCGGTCGATCACGCCGCTGCTGGCGGGCGTGCTGACCTGGGAGCGCGCCGTGGTCCGCGCCGCCGGACCCGACGAGTGGGTCCGCGCGCTGCGGGCCGAGGCCGGCCGCCGGACGGCGCCCGACGGCGAGCTGCGCGCGTGGGCGCTCGAGCAGACGGCCGAGCGCGTCAACCTGCCGCTCTGGCAGCGCCTCGACGCGCTCGGGATCGAGACCGGCCCCGCGCGGGTGGTCGCCTGATGCGCCTGCTCGCCTTCAGCGACCTGCACCGCGATCTCGGGCAGGCACGCCGGCTCGCCGAGCGGGCGCACGACGTCGACGTCGTGGCCGGCGTGGGCGACTTCGCCTCCATCCACCGCGGGCTCGAGGAGACGATCACCGCGCTGCGGGCGATCGAGACGCCGACGCTGCTCGTGCCCGGGAACAACGAGACCGACGCGGCGCTGCGCGAGGCGTGCGAGGGCTGGGCCGCGGCGCGGGTGCTGCACGGCGAGGGCGCAGAGGTGAGCGGCGTGCCCTTCTGGGGGCTCGGCGGCGGGGTGCCCGTCACGCCGTGGGACTGGAGCTTCGACCTCGACGAGGATCAGGCCGAGGCGGCGCTGGCCGGCTGCCCGGACGGCGCCGTGCTGCTCGTCCACTCGCCGCCGCGCGGCCACGTCGACCGCGGCTTCGGAAGCACCGCCGTCCTGCGCGCGATCGAGGCGCGCGCGCCGCGGCTCGTACTGTGCGGGCACATCCACGAGTGCTGGGGTCAGGAGAGCCGGGTGGGGGAGTCGCCCGTGGTCAATCTCGGGCCCGCGGGGCGAGTGTTCGACCTGGCGGCGTGACGAACGTCACGCGAACCCCCGGGGCTCGCGCGCCGTAGACCGGGGGGTCAACCGTGGAGGACACCATGACCCGCTCGCAGCCTGTGTTTCTTGCCGTCGTGCTTCTTGTCGCCGTGCTGCTGTTCTTTCTCGCCGTCGCGGTGGTGGACGGGGCGGCGTGACGTGGGCGTGGCGTCCCGCGCGCCTTCTGGGTGGCGGGTCGCGGCGTGGCTCGTGGCACCGAGGGGAAGCGGATCGTGGTCCGAGCCCGGGCCGTGCGACAACACGCCACGCCAGGCCACGCGGGCGACGAGTGGTCATTTGGGGCGCTATGTCAGCCCCAAATGACCACTCGTCCCGCGAAGCAGCTCGAACGCGCCAAACCCCCTCACAGGGAGGCGCCCACGGAGCGCGCTCGACATGAGCCTTCACACGGACCGCCCGCCTACCTTCCCCTCGGTGCAATCGGACCACGCAGCGGCCCGCCGACCAACGCCCGGGCGGAGCGCCACCTAACACGCCCCATACGCGCTGAACGTCCCATTGCGCGACACGGGCACGAACCCCGGATCGGGCGCGTTGGTCCGCGGGCTCGCCCCGTCGGCGAAGCCGTAGCGCTTGAGCGCCTTCTGGCCGAGGACGAAGATCGCCACCCCGCGCGTGTGCCGCCGTGCGCTGCGCGCCCCCACCCGCCCCGCCGGCACGTCCAGCAGCCACCGCGTGTCCGGCACCAGCCGGTAGTTCGGGAAGGTGATGGGCCCGCAGCGCGCCGCGCGCTCCACCGCGGGCACGCGCAGGATCGCGACCAGGTCGTCGTGCGCGCGGTGCACGAACGTGAGCTCGTCGCGCAGCTTGCCCGCGCTCGGCGCCTTGACGACGACGAACGCGGCGCCGAGGATCGCCGCGAAAAGCGCCGCCCGCGCCCACCGACCGCGCAAGGCGTCCCCCGCGGGCAGCGTCGTGAATCCGAGCAGCGCGTAGCCGGCGAACAGGCACAGGGCCACGGCGGGCACCGTCAGGTAGCGCAGCAGGATCGGCAGGCCGGCGACGCCCGTCGCGACGAACGTGATCAGGCCGGCGCCGAGCAGCGCCAGCGGCACGGCCAGGCGGCGCACCCCGAAGCGCCGGACCGCCAGAGCGACCCCGACGACGCCGAGCAGCGCGACCGGCGGGCGGGCGACGTCGGCGAGCAGCGTGACGAGCGCGCGCGGCACCTTGGCGATCCCGCGCTCGCGGCCGAGCGTCTCGGCGAGCGAGCTCGTCGCGTGCAGCGAGTGCAGCGGATCGCCGGTCACGGCCGCGTCGACCGCCGCCCAGCCGAGCGGCGCGAGCGCGGCCAATGCCGTCAGCCCGGCGTGCCGCCACCCCTGGCACCACAGCCAGTACAGGCCGATCAGCACCCACGCCTCGGGGCGCAGGAGGCCCGCCGCGGCGAGGAGCGCCATCACGAGCACGCCGCGGCGCGGCCGCGCCACCTCGAGCGCGCCCGCCCACAGGACGAGCGCGAGGAACGGCACGTCGACGTACGCGCGCACCGCATACAGCAGCAGCGCGAAGCTCGTCCCCGTGAACGCCGCCGCGGCGACGCCGGGCCAGCGCCCGAAGACGCGCTCGCCCAGGCGGTAGACCGCCACGGTCAACGCGCTCAGCGACAGCAGCGTCACGAGCACGAGCGCGCGCTCGCCGGCCGCCGTCCCCAGCAGCGAGGCCAGCGCGCCGATCGCGATGTACAGGGGGTGCTCGGTCGGCGCGGCGTAGGCGCCGAAGTCGGGGCTCTCGCCGTGCAGGACCGCACGTCCCCAGACGAGGTGGAAGTACGAGTCGTACTGCGGATACGTCGGGAACGCGACGAAGACGACGGGCGGGATCGCCGCCAGCGCCGCGACGATGGCGGCCGGGGCGAGGCGCAGCGCCGGGCGGCTCGCCGCCGCGGGCGCGGCCGCGGCGCTCATCCGACCGCGGCGGGCTCCGCGGGCGCCGCGACCGCCGCCGCGCGGCGCCGGGCGTCCGGCGCCGCCGCGGCCAGCGCCACCCCGACGCCCAGCAGCGCCCACGCGAGCGGATCCTCGAGGAAGGCCGCGTAAAGCAGCGTGTGGACGACCAGCCCGGCCAGCCCGGCGACCACGAACGCGCGGGCGGGCGACCGGCGCGCCGACCGCGCCAGCCGCAGGAAGGCC
>DASXRF010000317.1:0-2021 GCA_036506755.1 Solirubrobacteraceae bacterium
CTAGACAGGATGGTGCGGCGGGGGCGTCCGGTCGCTGAGTGAGAGTGGTCGGCGCCTGCGCAGTGTCGTGGGTTGCCGGGGTGGGCCCGGTAGAGCCACATACGGAGGTCGCCGACCGTGTTCGACTCTAGGACCGTATCGGTGGGTCTGGACGTCCACGTGACGTCGATCCGCCTGGCCGCGGTGCGCGCCGATGAGCTGTTGGAGGAGTGCACGCTGCCCCACAACCACGAGGCGGTCGAGCGCGTGCTGTCGCGCTGGCCCGGCGCGCGCGTGTGCTACGAGGCCGGGCCGACCGGGTTCGGGCTGCATCGCTATTTGACGGCGCGCGGCATCGCGTGCGACGTGGTCGCGCCGGGACTGGTCCCGACGCGTCCGGGGGATCGCGTCAAGACCGACCCGCGCGACGCGCGCAAGCTGGCGCGGTTGCACGCTGGTCGGCTGTTGGAGGCGATCTGGGTGCCCACGCCGGAGATCGAGGCGGCGCGCGATCTGGTCCGCGCGCGCGAGGACGCGCGGCTGGACCGGATGCGCGAGCGCCATCGGCTGTCGAAGTTCATGCTGCGCTGCGACCGGCCGCTGCCCGGCAAGTCGTGGGGCGTGACGCGGCGCGAGTGGCTGGCCGCGCAGCGCTTCGCGTTCGCCGCCCAGCAGGTGGCCTTCCAGGACTACCTGCACGCCCTCGATCTCGTCGACGCGCGCATCGCGACGCTCGAGCGCGCGATCGCCCAGACCGCCAGCGAGGGACCGTGGGCGGGCATGGTCGCCCGGCTGCGCTGCCTGCGGGGGATCGACACGCTCACCGCGTTGGGCCTGGTCGTCGAGATCGGCGACTTTCACCGCTTCACGACCGCGCAGACGTTCATGAGCTTCGTCGGCCTCGTGCCGTCCGAGCACTCCTCCGGCGAATCGCAGCGGCGCGGCTCGATCACCAAGGTCGGCAACGCCCATGTGCGCCGGCTGCTCGTCGAGGCCGCCTGGCACGCGCGCCGCCGGCCGATGGTCGGCTACGAGCTCGCGCGCCGCCAGCGCGACCAGGACCCGCTCGTCATCGAGCGCGCCTGGCGCGCCCAGCAGCGCCTGCACGCCCGCTGGCGCCGCATGGCCGGCCGCGGCAAGCCCCACCAGAAGATCGTCGTCGCCTGCGCCCGCGAGCTCGCCGGATTCGTCTGGGCGATCGCCACCGACCAGCCGCTACGAGCGGCCTGACCACCACCACGCCGCTCGGTCTCGAGCAGCGGATGAGCCCAACCACACGGAGAACCCTCGACGGCACTATGCGGCGCCCGCCAACACGGGCGACCCGCGACCCTAGAGCGAGGCAGCTCCCGACGGTTCCCAGTCATGCGGTCCCGACCCGCGAATGTCAGTCTGATCCACCGTCGCTGCCCCGGGCCATCCGCTGCTCCAGACCGAGAGGCGACCCGCCAAACCGCGCCGGCCCCTTGACGTTTCGCACCATGTCAGTGCCGTGTCAGGCAACATTCGCCTCGTCGCCGGCGGAGCCATCGTCGTGCCTGGCGTGGGCGGCGGGCGCAGGGCATCTGGTGGCACGTTCAAGCCCGACGGCCGCGCCAGGCGCGGCGAGGGCCCGCCGAACGGGGCGAAGGTTGGCTGACGCGGCACTAGGCGCCAGGGCCAGCCCGCGCCCGAGCCGCGCGGCGGAGCGGGCGGTTTCGTTCCCCACCCGCCGCGGGAGGACCTTCCGGCCGGGTCACCACGGGCACCGATGTCGGTCGAGGGCCCGGATGTCGGGGCGACCCGCCTGGACGAGGCCTCGCGCGTCGCTCTCGAGTCCGCCGCCGGTTCGTCATCCACGAGACGCGACGCCGGAACCGTCGTTGGCGACGTTGCCCGCCTGGGGGCGGGTGTGTCGGACAACGGCAGTGCCGGCCAGGCTCAGGTTGGCGGCGCGGGCGGCAACGAGGACGCGTCGCGCGCGAAGACGTCGGACAAGGGCAGCGGCGCCGTTGCCAAGGCGGACGGGACGAGCCGCCTCCAGGACGCGGCGGCGTTCGTCG
>DASXRF010000318.1:0-4862 GCA_036506755.1 Solirubrobacteraceae bacterium
CTGCTCGTCGGCGACAGCCCCGGCGACTTGGAGTGCGCGCGCCGCGCCGGGGCCGCGGGCCTCGACGTCCGCGCCGTGGGCGTCGACTGGGTGCCCGCCGGGCCCGCGCGGGCGTAGCCCGACCCGGGTGCCGCCGGCTTCCGGTCCGCGACCGCGGCGCCGACCGGCACCCCGCCGGACCCGCGCGGCCGTAGCTGGGCCCGCCGTCGCCACCACGGCGCCGCGTCGGCGCCCGCCCAACGCCGCGCGCGGCGATGGCCCGGCCCACGCCGCCGCCGCGCGCCCTCGACCCCGGCGCCGACCGGTCGCTCGCTAGCGTTCTGCGCCTCTGCCGGTCCCGCTCTTCGACCCCAGCACTCCGCTCGAGCCCCTGCGCGACGAGCTGCGCGCCGCCGTGGAGCGCGTGCTCGACGCGAAGCGGTTCATCCTGGGTCCGGAGGTCGAGGCGTTCGAGCGCGAATTCGCGATGTACGTGGGCGCGCGCGAGTGCGTCGGGGTCGCCAACGGGACCGAGGCGATCACGATCGCCCTGCGCGCGCTGGGCGTGGGGGAGGGGGACGAGGTCGTGGTGCCATCGTTCACCTTCTACGCCAGCGTCGAGGCGATCCCGCCCACCGGCGCAAAGCCGGTGTTCTGCGACGTCGATCCCGTGACGTTCTGCGTGACCGCCGACACGGTTCGCGCCGCGCTGACCCCGCGCACCAAGGCCGTCGTGGTCGTCCACCTCTTCGGCAACGTCGCGCCCGTCGCCGAGATCGCCGCGCTCGGCGCGCCCGTGCTCGAGGACGCCGCGCAGGCGGCGGGCTCGACGGCGCAGGCCGGCCGGCCCGGCGCGCTCGGCACGATCGCGACGTTCTCCTTCTACCCCTCGAAGAACCTCGGCGCCTTCGGCGACGGTGGCGCGATCACGACCTCGGACGCCGCGCTGGCCGAGCGCGTGCGCGTCCTGCGCTTCCACGGCTCGCGCGACAAGGTCACCTACGACGACGTCGGCTACAACAGCCGCCTCGACGAGCTGCAGGCGGCGATCCTGCGCGTGCAGCTCCCGCACCTCGACGCCTGGGCCGACGGGCGCCGCGCCGCCGCGCGCGCCTACGCCGGCGCGGGGCTCGGCGAGCTGGTCGACCTGCCCGAGCCGACGCCCGGCGCCGACCCCGCCTGGCATCTCTACGTCATCCGCGACCGCGATCCCGACGAGCTGGCCGCGCGCCTGATCGAGCGCGGCGTCGAGGCGCGCGGCTACTACCGCCGGCCGGTCCACCGCCAGCCGGCGATGACGGCGCGCGGCGACGGGATCTCGCTCCCGGGCACCGACGAGGCGGCCCGCACGCACCTGGCGATCCCGATGAGCGCCGCGCTCGACGCCGGCGCGGTCCAGGAGGTCGTCGACGCCGTCCGCGCCGCGCGCGGCTAGACCCCGCGCTTGACAGCGCCCGGGACGGCGGACGACGCTTGATACCCGATGCAGCGCACCGCCTGCTGCGTGGTCGGCGGAGGTCCCGCCGGGATGATGCTCGGCCTGTTGCTGGCGCGCGCCGGCGTCGCGGTCACGGTCCTCGAGAAGCACGGCGACTTCCTGCGCGACTTCCGCGGCGACACGGTCCACGCCTCGACGCTGACGCTCCTCGACGAGCTCGGGCTGGGCGAGCGCTTCGCGGCGCTCCCGCACAGCGTCCTGCAGCGCGTGCAGGTCCCGCTGCCGTCGGGCCCCGGGCTGGTCGTCGACTTCAGCGTCCTCCCCGGGCCGCACAAGCACATCGCGATGGTGCCGCAGTGGGACTTCCTGGACCTGCTGGCCGATGCCGGCCGCGAGGAGCCGTCCTTCACGCTGCGGATGGGCGTCGAGGTCACCGGGCTCGTGCGCGAGCACGGCCGGGTCGTCGGCGTGCGCTACCGCGAGGCCGGCGCATCCGACGGCGAGCTGCGCGCCGCCGTGACGGTGGCGTGCGACGGCCGGATGTCCACCGTTCGGGCGGCGAGCGGCCTACGGGTGCGCGAGTTCGGGGCGCCGCTGGACGTCTGGTGGTTTCGCCTTCCCCGCCGCGAGGTCGACCTCGAGGGCCTCAACGGGCGCGTCGGCGACGGCGCGCTGCTCGCCGTGATCGACCGCGGCAGCTACTTCCAGCTCGGCTTCGTGATCCGCAAGGGCAGCGACGCGAGGCTGCGCGCGGAAGGCATCGAGTCGTTCCGCAGGCGCGTCGCGGCGATCGCGCCGGAGCTCGCCGACCGCGTCGAGGCGCTGCGCTCGTGGGACGACGTCAAGCTGCTCGCCGTGCGCCTGAACCGGATGCCGCGCTGGTGCTGCCCGGGACTGCTGTGCATCGGCGACGCGGCGCACGCGATGTCGCCGGTCGGCGGGGTCGGGATCAACCTCGCCGTCCAGGACGCCGTCGCCGCGGCGCGGCACCTCGCGACGCCCCTGCGCCGCGGCGAGGTGCCCGTCCGCGACCTCGCGCGCGTGCAGGTGCGCCGGTGGGCGCCCACGTTCTTCACGCAGTCGCTGCAGCGGCTGGCCCACCGGCTCGTGATCCAGCCGGGGCTCGAGGGAGAGCTCGGGCGAGGCGGCGGCAACGGCCCGAGCAGGCCTGCCCGGCTGCCCCGGCTGCTGCGCCGGTTCCCGCGGCTGCAGGCCATCCCCGCCTACGTCGTCGCCATCGGGCTGCTGCCCGAGCACGCGCCGTCGTTCGCGCGCCGACCCTAGAAGCTGGGCAGCCCGAGCGCCGGCCGCGGCTCAGCCGTCAGCAGCGCCCGCGCGGCGCCCAGGAGCGCGCGCTCACCGCGCCACGTGCGCCGCGTCGCGTGGAGCAGGACGTCGGGCGCGGACGCCGAGCTGAGCGCCTGCACCGCCGGCCCGAGCTGGGCCAGCGCCGCGTGCTCGTCGCGGCCGGGCGCGTAGATCACCAGCGTCGCGTCGTCGTCGGGGCCGACCTCGGCGAGGTAGCGCTCGAGCAGCTCCGGGCGCGCGACCAGCTCGTCGACGAGCGCCAGCGTCACGTCACCGCGCGTGGCCAGGGCAATCGGCACGGCCTCGGGGATCTCGAGCGCGGCCCGCGCCCCGAGATGCCCCGGATCGTGCCCCGCCGCGGTGAGCGGGTCGCCCGCGGCCAGCGCGGCGTCGGCGGCGAGGCGATCGTCCTCCGACACCTCGAGCAGCTCGTCGAGCCAGAGCCCGGTCACCGTGGCGACCTTCATCGCGTCCTGGTCGAGCGTGACGAGCGCCCCGCGCTGCCAGCCGATGCCGGCGGCGCTGTGGTCGATCCCGCCACCGCGCAGCAGCCAGCGGCGGAACGGCAGCTCGGTCTGAAGCAGCTTCAGGTACCGCTCGCCCTGCACCCCGAAGTTCATGTTGTTGCCGTGCAGGCGGTAGCGGTAGATCGGCGCGTCGAGGTAGGCGAGCTCGGCCACCTCGGCGACCTTGAGCGCCATCCACCAGTCCTCCCAGGCGACCTCCGGCGGCGCCGGCCAGAAGCGCGACTTCAAGGACCCCCGCACCATCGCGGCCCCGCCCGAGACGAAGTTGCGCGTCAGCAGGTGCCCGAACACCCGGCCGACCTGCGGCTGGGCCTTGAGCGCGCGCGCGAAGGACACGTGCAGCAGCTTGGACTCGTCGTCGATGACCTCCATGTCGCCGTAGACCAGCCCGACCTCGGGCCGTGCGGCGAGCACGTCGAGCTGCGCACGGATGCGCTCCGGGCACACCTCGTCGTCGCCCGAGACGAACGTGAGGTAGTCGCCGCGCGCCTCGGCCAGGCCGCGGTTGACGCTCGGCATCAGCCCCTCGTTGGGCTTGCGCACGTAGTTCACGCGATCGCCGTAGCGCGCCACGATCTCCGGCGTGCGGTCGGTCGAGCCGTCGTCGATGACGACGACGTCGAGGCGCTCCTCCGGCCACTCCTGCGCGAACACCGAGTCCAGCGCGCGCCCCACGAAGCGCTCGAACTGGTGCGTGATGACGATGCAGGAGACCAGCGGGAGATCGCTCATGACGCCGCGGCCAGGGTGGCGGGGATGCGGCGGGCGGCCAGGCGCACCGCGTCGACGACCTCGAGGCAGCGCACGGCGTCGTCGAGCCCGACCTCGGGCGGGTCGCGGCGGATGCACGCGCCGAGGAACGAGGCGGCCTGAGCCAGCAGCGGCTCCTCGTTGGGCACGTGGATGCGCTCGACGATGCTCTCCTGGCGATAGCCGGCGCCGGTCGCCTCGCCGAGGTTCGTCGAGCGGCACGTCTCGATCGCCCGCGTGGCGAGGTCGACGGTCACGTGGGCGTCCAGGGCGCTGATGCTCATCCGGCGAACGCGCTCCTCGGTCGCGCGGCTCGCGCCGAAGGTAGCGATCGTGCCGTCGGCGAAGACGACCGTGGCGACCGCGTACTCGACCTGGTCGCTGGAGGGCGTCGGGACGCCCGCGGCCTGGACCTGCAGGGGCGGCGACGGCACGAGCGTCAGCACGATGTGGAGGTCGTGGAGCATCAGGTCCTGGACGACGTCGATGTCGCGGTTGCGCTCGCTCGCCGGGCCGAGCCGGCGGCAGTCGACGCCGATGACCTGGCGCTCGGCGAGCAGCTTGCGCAGCTCGCGCACGGCCGGGTTGAAGTGCTCGATATGGCCGGCGGCGACCACCGGGCCGCGCGGGTCGCGGGCCGCCGCGCGCTGCAACGCGCGCGCCTGGTCGGCCGACAGCGCGACGGGCTTCTCGACGAGCACGTCGCAGCCGTGGGCGAGCGCGAGCAGCGCCTGGTCGACGTGCAGGTGCGACGGCGAGGCGATCGTCACCACGTCGACGGCGTCGAGCAGCGCAGCGAGGTCGTCGTACGCGGCGGCGCCGAAGCGCTCGGCGACGGCGCCGGCCCGCGCCCGATCCGG
>DASXRF010000319.1:0-4725 GCA_036506755.1 Solirubrobacteraceae bacterium
CGTCGTCGGCCCGCGGACCAGGGCGGCGATCGGCGCCTTCCAGGGCGCGCACGGCCTGCCCGCCACCGGCCGCGTCGACGCGGCCACGCGGGCGGCGATCCTCCAGGCGGAGCCCGCCGCGGCGACCGGCGGCGGCGACGACTCCGACCCGGCGCCCGACCCGGCGCCGGCGGCCGCCTCGGGGATCGGCGCGGCCGTCGATGCCGCCCGGGCGCAGATCGGCAAGCCCTACCGCTCGGCCGGCAAGGGCCCGGGCGGCTTCGACTGCTCGGGCCTGACCGCGTTCGCCTTCCGCGCCGCCGGCATCTCGCTCGGCGCGAGCAGCTTCGCCCAGTACGGCCGGGGCTCGGCCGTCGACCGCTCGCAGATCCAGGCCGGCGACCTCGTCTTCTTCAACACCAACGGCCCGGGCGCCTCGCACGTCGGCGTCGCCACCGGCCCGACGACGATGATCTCGGCCACCACCCACGGCGTGATGGAGGCGAGCTTCTCGTCGGGGTATTGGGCGGGGCACTACGTCGGCGCGCGGCGGGTCACGCCATCGTGAGGCCGCCGCTGACGGACAGCGTCTGGCCGGTGATGTAGCTCGCGCGCTCGGAGGCGAGGAAGGCCACCGCGGCGGCGACGTCGTCGGGCTCGCCCAGGCGGCGCATCGGCACCGCGCGCTGCAACGCGTCGACGAGCCGCGGCTCCATGTCGGCGAGCATCGGCGTCCGGGTCGGTCCGGGGCAGACCGTGTTCGCGGTCACGCCGTGGCGCGCGAGCTCGCGGGCGAGCGTCTTGGTGAACGCGATGACGGCGCCCTTGGCCCCCGAGTAGACGGCCTCCAGCGACGACCCGACGCGGCCGGCGTCCGAGCCGATGTTCACGACGCGGCCCCAGCCGCGCTCGACCATCCCGGGCGCCACGCACCGGGTCATGCGCAGTCCGCCCTTGAAGTTGACGTCGAGGACCCGCTCCCAGAAGGCCTCGTCGGTCTCCAGGAACGGCCGCATCTCGTCCCAGCCGGCGTTGTTGACGAGGATGTCCACCGGCCCGAGCTCCTCCTCGACGGCGCTGACCGCGTTGGCGACCGACTGCGCGTCGGTCACGTCGAGGCGGACGGCGAGCGAGATCTCGCGCGGGACGTCCTCGACGAGCAGGTCGCCCACCGCCACGCGCCGCCCGTCGGCGGCCAGCGCCAGCGCGATGGCGCGGCCGATGCCGCGCGCTCCTCCGGTGACCAGGGCGACCCGCTCCTGCATCGGGCCGCGCGTAGCCTACGCCCATGGCCGAGCTCACCGACGTCCGCTACGAGGTCGACGAGGGCCTCGCCTGGATCACCATCGACCGCCCCGACCGCCTCAACGCGTTCCGCGCCCGGACGGTCGACGAGCTGATCGCCTGCTTCAAGCGCGCCTGGGCGAGCGCCGAGGTCGGGGTCGTCTGCCTGACCGGGGCGGGCGACCGCGCGTTCTGCACCGGCGGCGACCAGAAGCAGCGCGCCGAGACCGGCGACTACGGGCCGTCGGCGAGCGGGCTCTTCGAGGTCGAGAGTCTCCATCGGGTCATCCGCGAGATCCCCAAGCCGGTGATCGCCGCCGTCAACGGCTACGCGATCGGCGGCGGCCACGTCCTGCACGTGCTCTGCGACCTGACCATCGCGGCCGACACCGCGCGGTTCGGTCAGACGGGCCCGCGCGTCGGCTCGTTCGACGCGGGCTTCGGCACCGGCTACCTCGCGCGCGCCATCGGCGAGAAGCGGGCGCGGGAGGTGTGGTTCCTCTGCCGCCAGTACGACGCCGCCACCGCCGAGCGCTGGGGGTTGGTCAACCGGGTCGTGCCGGCGGCCGAGCTTCGCGCCGAAGTGCGCCGCTGGGCCGACGAGATCCTCGCGCTCTCCCCCACGGCGCTGCGCTTCCTGAAGACGTCGTTCAACGCCGACACCGAGCACCTCGCCGGGGTCGGCCAGCTCGCGTTCTCCGGGCTGGGCGCGTTCCTGGGCTCCGACGAGGCGCGTGAGGGCGTCCGCGCGTTCGCCGAGAAGCGTCCGCCGGACTTCTCGCCCTACCGCGCCGGGGCGTCGGCCTAGTGGACCCGTCCGCAAGTCCGACGGGTTTCGGACGCCGTCCGCTGCCGTCCGGCGCCGCGCGACGGTCCTCGATCCTCAGAGCCCCAGCTCGCGCCGGTACTCGCGCCGGTAGTCGGCACGCGCGCGCAGCACCTTGTGCACGTAGGCGCGCGTCTCGGGGAACGGCAGGTCGTCGACGCCGAGGTCACCGCCGCCGCCCTGGATCAGCCAGCGGTCGACGTTGCCCAAGCCGGCGTTGTAGGCCGCCAGCGCGAGGACCTCGTCGCCCCCGTAGTGGTCGAGGAGATGGCGCAGGTACCAGGCGCCGTACGAGATGTTGACCTGCGGGGTCGCCAGGTCGGCCTCTCGGAAGGCCACGCCTCCCGTCCGCTGGGCGATGGCCCGCGCCGTCTGCGGCGTGAGCTGCATCAGCCCGCGGGCGCCCGCCCGCGAGGTGCGGTCGGCGAAGTGCGACTCGGCGTAGATGACCGCGGCGATCAGCGACGGGTCGAGCCCCTTCTCGGCCGCCTGCTGGCGGATGACGTCCTCGTGGCGGAGCGGCAGCGCGATCTCGCGGGCCGCGTGGCGCAGCTGCGGCAGCGTCATGACCAGCAGCGCGCCGGCCAGCGCCGCGAGCGCGATCGCCGCCAGGCGCTTGCGCGCGGACGCGCGCGAGCGCCGGGCGGGGGCGCGGCGGCGGGCGTTGGCGGCGTGCGTGCTCATCGGCTCAGGTCGGACAGGATCTCGGACAGCTTGGCCTCCAGATCGGCGACCGACCCGGAGTTCTCGACGGCGTACGTGGCCCGGCGCGCCTTCTCCTCCTGGGGAAGCTGACGTGCCGCGCGCTCGTCGACCGCGGCGTGTCCTCGCTCCGCGGCCCGGACGGCGCGGATCCCCTCCGGAGCGACGACGGCCACCGTCGCATCGTAGAGACCTTCGAGGCCGGCTTCGAACAGCAACGGGGTCTCGACGACCGCCGCCGCGGGGGGCGGCTCGCGCGCGGTGACCTCCTCGCGCCACTCCGCCACGCGCCGCCCGACGCGCGGCCAGAGGAGCTCCTCCAGCCACTGTCGCTCCTCGGGCGACGCGAACGCCTTCGCCGCCACCGCCGAGCGATCGACGACCCCCTCGGGCGCCATCTCCGGCCCCCAGCGTTCGACGACGGCGTCGCGGACCTCGTCGCTTCCGTACAGATCATGGACCACGGCATCGGTCGAGAGCGTGGCGGCGCCCAGCCGCTCGAGGGCGGCCAGGGCGGTCGACTTGCCCGCCCCGAGGCCGCCGGTCAGGCCGAGAAACGCGACCGGACCCCGGCAGCTGCGCCTCATGGCCCGCACCGCGCGGTGCCGGGGACCCCAGCCCTCGCGCCGTCGCTTCCAGTCAGCCCTGCTGCTGGTTGTCCGCGAAGACGTCCTCGGAGAGCCCGAGCGACGGCAGGTCGTCGAGGTCGCCCGCCTCGCCGGCGGGCGGCTGGCCGCCCTCGGCGGCGCCCTCCGCCAGGCCCTCGCCCTCGACGCCCTCGGGCGGCGGACCGCCGCGGGACTCGCTGGGCAGGACCTGCCCCTCGACGCGCTTGACCGACAGCGACAGCCGCCGGCGCTCGGAGTCGATCTCGAGGATCTTGACGCGGATCTCGTCGCCGGGCAGGACGACCTCGCGCGGGTTCTCGACGTGGTGGGGGGCCAGCTCGGAGATGTGCACGAGGCCCTCGACGCCGTCGAGGATCTCGACGAAGGCGCCGAACGTGACGACCTTGGTGACCTTGCCCTCGAGCTCGTCGCCGACGTGGTAGGTGTCGACGACCCGCTGCCACGGGTCCTCCTGGGTCTGCTTGAGGCCGAGCGAGATGCGCTGGCGATCGCGGTCGATGTCGAGCACCTTGACCTGCACCGTCTGGCCGATCTCGAGGATCTCCGACGGGTGGTTGACGTGCGACCACGACAGCTCGGAGATGTGGATCAGGCCGTCGATGCCGTTGAGGTCGACGAAGGCGCCGAAGTCGACGATGTTGGAGATCTGGCCCTCGACGATGAGGCCGGGCTGCAGGCGGTCGAGGATGCGCTCGCGGTCCTCGCGGCGCTGCTCCTCGAGCACGGCGCGGCGCGAGAGCACGACGTTGTTGCGCGAGCGGTTGAGCTCGATGACCTTGCACTCGAGCGTCTGACCGAGGAACTCGTCGAGGTTCGGCACGCGGCGGATGTCGACGAGCGAGGCGGGCAGGAAGCCGCGCACCCCGAGGTCGATGATCAGGCCGCCCTTGACGACCTCGATGACGCTGCCCGGGATCGGCTCGCCGGACTCCTGGGCGGCCTCGATCCGCCGCCACGCGCGCTCGAAGCGAGCGCGCTTCTTGGACATGATGAGGCGGCCGTCCTGGTCCTCCTTGGTGAGGACCAGCGCGTCGACCTCCTCGCCGAGCTCGACCTCGTCGTGCGGGTCGACCGACTTGCGGATGGAAAGCTCGTTGGAGGGGATGACCCCCTCGCTCTTGTAGCCGATGTCGACAAGGACCTCGTCGTTGTCGATGCGGACGACCTTGCCGGTGACGACGTCGCCTTCGTCGAAGTGGCTGATGGTGGCGTCGTAGTTGGGAACGACCTGCCCGTCGATCTCGAGCAGGAGACCGTCGGAGCCCTCGACGACCTTGGCGTTCGCGGGGTGGGTGAACTCGGTTG
>DASXRF010000320.1:0-1800 GCA_036506755.1 Solirubrobacteraceae bacterium
TGGGCGAGCTGCTGCGCGACTACGCGGGCCGCCCGACGCCGCTGTACCGCGCGCGGGGGCTCAGCTCGACGCTGGGCCGCGAGGTGTGGCTCAAGCGCGAGGACCTCATGCACACCGGCTCGCACAAGCTCAACAACGCGCTGGGCCAGGCGCTGCTCGCGCGGCGCATGGGCAAGCGCCGGGTGATCGCCGAGACCGGCGCGGGGCAGCACGGCGTCGCGAGCGCCACGGCGTGCGCGCTGCTCGGCCTGGAGTGCGTCGTCTACATGGGCCTCGAGGACACGCGCCGCCAGAAGCCCAACGTCGAGCGCATGGAGCTGCTCGGCGCGCGCGTCGAGCCGGTCGAGGCGGGGGCGATGACGCTGAAGGAGGCGGTCAGCGCCGCGATCCGCGACTGGGTGGCCAACGTCGAGACGACGCACTACGTGATCGGCAGCGCGGTCGGGCCGGCGCCCTACCCCGTCATCGTGCGGGAGCTGCAGCGGGTCATCGGCGACGAGGCCCGCGCGCAGCTCCTCGAGCGCACCGGGCGCCTGCCCTCGCGCGTGATCGCCTGCGTCGGCGGCGGCTCGAACGCGATCGGCACGTTCGCCGCCTTCGTCGACGACGCCGACGTGGAGCTCGTCGGCGTCGAGGCCGCGGGCGAGGGCCTCGACAGCGGGCGCCACGGCGCGCCGCTGACGGTGGGTGGGCGCCCCGGGGTGCTGCACGGCTCGCTGAGCGCGGTCATGCAGGACGACGAGGGCCAGATCACCGAGGCGCACTCGATCTCCGCGGGCCTCGACTACCCCGGCACCGGACCGGAGCACGCCTGGCTGCGCGACAGCGGGCGCGCTCGGTACGTCGCGGTGACCGACGAGCAGGCGCTCGGCGCGTTCCACGAGCTCGCGGCGGTCGAGGGGATCATCCCGGCACTGGAGTCCGCGCACGCGATCGCCTGGGTCCTCGAGCAGGGCGACGGCGACCTCGACCTCGTCTGCCTGTCGGGGCGCGGCGACAAGGACCTCGCCGAGGTTCTTGCCCGGGCCTGACCGCATCGCCGCCGCGTTCGCCGGCCACGGCAAGGCGGCGGCGCTCATGCCCTACCTGATGGGCGGCTTCCCGTCGCTGGAGGCCTCGCGAGCGATCGGCGAGGCGTGCCTGGACAACGGCGCCGACCTGCTCGAGCTGGGCGTGCCCTACTCCGATCCGCTGGCCGACGGCCCGGTCATCCAGGCCGCCGGCGCGCAGGCGCTGCGCGCGGGGGCGACGCTCGCGGGCGTGCTCGACGTGGGGGAGGCCCTCGCGCGCCGCGCCCCGGTGGTGCTGATGACCTACGCCAACCTCGTGCTCGCGCGCGGCGCCGAGCGCCTGGCCGGCGATCTGGCGCAGCGCGGGCTGGCCGGGCTGATCGTGCCCGACCTGCCGCTCGAGGAGGCCGACGAGGTGCTGAGCGCCTGCGACGCGGCGGGTGTCGCGCTCATCCCGCTGGTGGCGCCGACGACGCCGGACGAGCGCCTGACGGCGATCGGCGCGCGGGCGCGCGGCTTCCTCTACACCGTCTCGCTGACCGGCACGACGGGCGAGCGGACGGCGCTCGCCGAGCGCTTCGCCGAGATCGTGGCGCGCGCGGCGGCGCACACCTCGGTGCCCGTGGCCCTCGGCTTCGGCATCTCGACGCCCGAGCAGGCCGCGCAGGCGGCGGCCGCGGGCGCCGACGGCGTGATCGTCGGCTCGCGGCTCGTGCGCGCGGCCGCGGAGGCCTCCGAGCCGGCCGCCGCGGTGGGCGAGCTGGTGGCCGATTTCGCCGCCGCCCTGCGC
>DASXRF010000321.1:0-1920 GCA_036506755.1 Solirubrobacteraceae bacterium
GAGCGCACCGGCGCTGTTCGCGATGTGCCGCGTCAGGTGCGCGTACGGATCGGTCGCGCGCCGGAAGCGATCGATCTGCCATTCGGCGTAGGCGGCGTCGGTGTCCGCCGTCGCGAGATGGCTCATCAGCCCGACGACCTCGACCGACGGCGCGATCACCTGGGACAGCCCCCAGCGGCCCATGCCGGTGTCGAGCTTCAGATGGACCGGGAGGCCCGGCGGGATCTCGTCCGTCGAGACCACGAGCTCGAGTCGCGCCTCGCGCGCCTGCCCGACCTCGCGGTTGCCGGCCGGGCCCATCACGACGATGCGCGCAGTCTGGAACTCGCGCCGCAGGGCGAGGGCCTCCGGCACCGTCGCGACGCACAGCGCCGTCGCGCCCCCGATCAGCGCCGCGCCCGCGACGTCGGATGCACCGTGGCCGTACCCGTCGGCCTTCACGACGGCCCACAGCTCGGAGCCGGCGAGCGCGCGCAGCAGCGTCTTCACGTTCCGGCGCAGCGCGGCGAGGTCGACCGTGAGCTCCGAGCGGTGCATCAGACGCTCCCTAGCGCGCGCGGCAGTGCGTCGATCAGGTCGCCGGCGACGAGGCCGGCGCGCTGCGGCGCCTCGACCGATGCGCGCTGCTGTGCGGCGCAGCCCGCCGCCGCGGCGAGTTGCGGCTCCATGCCCTTCGCCAGAAACGCGCCGACGATCCCGGTCAGCACGTCGCCCGTGCCCGCCGTGGCGAGCGACGGCAGCCCGAGCGCCGACACGAGCACACCGCGGCCCGGCGCCGCCACGATCGAGTCGGGCCCTTTGAGCACGACGACGCAGCGAAACCGTTCCGCCGCCTCGCGCGCCGATGCGAGCCGGTGCGCGGCGATCTCCTTCGACTCGCGGCCGAGCAGGCGGGCTAGCTCGCCCTCGTGCGGCGTCAGCACGCGCGGCGCCGGCCAGTCGCCCGGCTCGAGCTCGAACAGCGCGTCCGCGTCGACGACGACCGGCAGCTCGAGCTCGGCGAGCAGGCGCCGGACGAGCTCCTGCGGCCCCGCGCCGCGGCCGAGCCCGGGGCCGAGCGCGACGGCCGAGGCCTTCTCCGCGAGCTCGAGCACGGTGTCCGCCGCCTTCGCCGTGACGGCGCCGTCCTTCTCCGGCAGCGGGCGCTTCACCGCTTCGAGGAGCCGCTGCTCGAACACCGGGAGCGTCGACTCCGGCGCGGCGACGGTGACGTAGCCCGCGTCGGCGCGCATCGCGGCGAGCGCCGACAGCGATGGCGCGCCGGTGAGCCCGCGCGAGCCGCCGACGACGAGCACGTGTCCTGCCGTGTACTTGTTCTGGCCCTCCTGCCGCCGCGGCACGCTGCGCAGCACCTCGACGCGGGCGAGCCTGTGCTCGGTGTCGCGCTGCTCGAGGCCGATGTCCGCGAGGTGGATCGTGCCGGCATGGAAGCGGCCCGGCGCGACGACGAGCCCGACCTTGCGCCCGTGGAACGTGACGGTCGCGTCGGCGCTGACCGCGGGGCCCGCGACCTCGCCGGTCGACGCGTCGACGCCCGACGGCAGGTCGACCGCGAGCACGCGCGCGCCCGACGCGTTGATGCGCTCGATGAGCGCGGCTGCATCGGCGCGCGGCGTGCCGGAGAAGCCGGTGCCGAAGAGCGCGTCGAGAATCGCATCCGGCTCGCCGAGATCGTTCTCCCCCGCCTTCGCGTCGACGACGCGCACGTCCTTGCCGGCGTCGGCGAGGTGCCGCGCCGCGATGCGCCCGTCGCCGCCGTTCGCGCCGCCGCCGCACACCACCGTCCACCGCCGTGCGCGCACGAACAGGTGCAGCGCGACGCGGGCGGTCTCGGCGCCGGCGCGCTCCATCAGCTCCTCGACGGAGTGACCCTGCTCGGCGGCGCGCATCTCGTCCGCCGTGTAGAGCGGCTCGAGCTCA
>DASXRF010000322.1:0-10469 GCA_036506755.1 Solirubrobacteraceae bacterium
GATGACGAAGGGAAACTCGCGCGTCGCCACCGTGACCGGGCGACTCCACGTGGCGCCTCCATCGGTCGAGCTGCCCACGCGCAGGAACTCGCGCGTGCTGATGGGACCCGAGGTCGTGTACGGCCTCCTGATGTAGAAGAGGTGAACGGCTCCGTCGGGCCCGACGGCCAGCCGCGCGCCGGCGGCGTCGTGGGCGCCGGCGCTGGCGACCGACGGCGCTCCCCAGGTCAAGCCGCCGTCGTCGGACCGCGCCACCAGCACCCGGAGGCGCGGCGGCATGAAATGCGGGTCGGCCTCGGCCCACGACACGTAGACCGCGCCGCGCCGCACGCTCGCCGCACCGCCGTCGACGGCAAGCCACGGCTCGTCCAGCAGCACCTGCCTCACAGCCGCCTTCGCCACGGTCACCGGCGCACCCCAGGAGCGTCCCGCGTCGCTGGAGCGGCTCACGAGGACCGCGCCGGACGTGGGCAGCGGCTCGGCGAAGTTCAGCGCGATCGAGGCGTAGAACGCGGTGCCGTCCGGACCGAACGCGACGACCGGGTCGGTGGCGCGGTCATACGGCCCGCCGCTCGCCTGCGTCAGGCCGGGGACGAGGCCCCGCGTCCAGGTCAGCCCGCCGTCAGCCGACGCGTAGAACCCGAGAGCCCTCGCCGCGCCGCTGGACGTGCGGCCCTCCTGGGCGCCGGCGAGCAGGGCGGCCGGGTCGAGGGGGCTCACCGCGAGGAACGGCTCGACCTGCTGGCCCCGCGTGCGGAGAAGGTCGTCGGAGGACACCCGGACGTTCGGCCCCACGCTCGTGAACGGCAGCACCGCCGCGGCGGCCCAGGCGAGGGGCGTGATCACGTCGCAAGGCGAGCGTCAACCGGCCGCAGCCTCGCGAAGTAGCCCAGCGCGCTGCCGTCGCGGTGCTCGACGGCCAGCCCGGCCGACGCGGCATGGCGCTCCAGCGCGCCGGGGAAGACGACGTGGGGGTCGAAGGCGAGCTCGCCGACGACCACCCTCCCGCCCGGCTTGAGCACGCGGCGCAGCTCGCGCAGTGCCGCCTGCGGGTCGGGGATCTCGCCCAGCACGGTGACCAGGAAGGCGGCGTCGAACGTCGCGTCCGGGTAGGGGAGCGAGCGCGCGTCACCCTGCGTGGCGTGCATCCGCGCGGCGAGCTGTCCGGCGGCGCTCAGGGTGTGGTCGAGCATCTCCTGCTGGAGGTCGAAGAGCTCCAGCCGCCCGTCCGGCCCCAGCCACTCGGCCACCGGCAGCGAGTAGTAGCCGGTGCCCGGGCCGACCTCGAGCACGTGCTCGCCCGGGCGGGGGTCGAGCACCCGGCGCAGGCGCTCGCGGGTGATCAGCGGGTGCGGGGCCTCGACCCAGAAGCGTTGGGCGTACGGGCACGCCGACGGGTGGCGCCGCCACCACAGCGCCGCGCCGAGCCCGGCGGCGAGCAGCCCGGCGGCGATCCGCCTCACGAGCGCACCACCACGAACCACGCGCCGTCGTGGAGGACCTCGCCGCCGCCGACCTCCGCCACGAGGGCCTGGCCGCGGAAGAAGCGCTTGTAGACGCGGTGGCGCGAGCCGTCGTTGAGCTTGCGCTCCTGCCACTGCTCGTCCTCGATCCCCTCGCGCCGCGCCGAGTCGATGACGACGAGCTCGTCGCCGACGCGCCGCGCCTCGGCCAGGAAGCGCTCGCGCTGGTCGCCGAGCAGATGTCCGTAGAAGTGGCCGGCGACCACGCGGTCGAAGGCGCGGTCGGGGAAGGGCAGCTCGAGGGCGTCGCCCACGACGACCACGCCGTCGCGCAGCCGGCGCTGGGCGAGCGCGCACATCTCGGGGCTCTGGTCCAGGCCCACGACGAGCCCGCGCAGGTGGCGCGTGAGGAACCCCGTCCCGCAGGCGGCGTCGAGGGTGCGCGCCGGGGGCAGCGCCGCGAGCAGGCGCTCGAGCTCGTGGACCTCCTCCGGCCAGCCGGGGCGGTCGCGGGCCGCGAACAGCCCGCGACCGAGCCACCAGTCGTCGTACTCGCGCGCCCGCGCCGCGTAGTAGGCACGGTGCGCCTCGTCCATCGGCCTGCTAGCCCGTGTAGACCCGCGCAAGCGACTCGGCGACGCAGACCGGCTTGTCGCCGGCATCCGTCTCGAAGGTCGCCTTGGTCGTGATCTGCAGCCCGCCGGGGATGTCCTCGACGCCCGCGAGCTCGGCGCGCATGCGGACCTTGGAGCCGACCGGCAGCGGAGCGGGGAAGCGCACCTTGTTCAGGCCGTAGTTCAGCCCGAACGCGAAGCCCTCGAAGTTGAACAGCTCGTACGAGAACTTGGGCAGCAGCGAGAGCGTGTAGTAGCCGTGCGCGATGGTCCCGCCGAACGGCGTCTCCTTGGCCCGCTCGACGTCGACGTGGATGAACTGGTGGTCGCCGGTCACGTCGGCGAACTCGTTGATCGCCTCCTGCGTGACCTCGTGCCAGTCGCTGACCCCGAGCTCCTGGCCGACGTGGGACTTGACCTCATCGATTCCGGTAAGCGTGAGCATGCCCGGCAGCCTACGCCGACGCAGGTAGCCTGCGGCCGCATGCCGCGCCCGCTGCTCGCCGTCGATCGCCCCAACCTGCTCTTCCGCGCGTTCTTCGCGCTGCCGCGGACGATCACCGGCCCGGGCGACCGGCCCGTCAACGCCCTGCTGGGGACTGCCAACCTCATCCTCCAGGCGATCGAGCGCCACGACCCGCGCGCGGTCGTCCTCTGCGACGGCGCCGAGGCGGCCGTCTACCGCAAGGAGCTCCTGCCCGCCTACCACGCGGACCGCCCGCCGCTCGACGACGACCTCGCCTGGCAGTTCGACGACAGCGAGGACTTCTTCGGCGCCTTCGGCTGGACGACGATGGTGCACGACACGCTGGAGGCCGACGACCTGCTCGGCTCGCTCGCGCGCGTGGAGAGCGAGGCGGGCGGCGAGGCGCTGCTGTTCACCGGCGACCGCGACATGTTCCAGTGCGTCTCCGACCAGGTCAGGGTCCTGTTCCCGGGCGGCAAGGCCGGCCCAGACGAGCTGGGAACGGCGCAGGTGCGCAAGCGCTAC
The DNA here is from genome assembly GCA_036506755.1 of Solirubrobacteraceae bacterium. Lineage (GTDB taxonomy): Bacteria > Actinomycetota > Thermoleophilia > Solirubrobacterales > Solirubrobacteraceae > DASXRF01. The sequence continues at coordinate 3,069 of DASXRF010000322.1, forward strand.
GGCATCCCGCCCGAGCTGGTGCCCGACTTCATCGCCCTGCGCGGCGATCCGTCGGACGGGATCCCCGGCGGCACGGGGATCGGGGAGAAGACCGCCCGCGACCTGCTGCTGGAGTACGGGACGCTGGAGGGCGCGATCGCCAACGCCGTGCGCGAGCGCCCGCGCGTCCAGGCCGCGCTGCGCGACGAGGCCGACCGGCTGCGCTCCTTCAAGGAGATCGCCACGCTCGTCCACGTGCCCGTCGCGCGCACGCCGGACCGCCCGACAGACTTCCTGGCCGGCGCCCATGCCGCGCGCCAACGGGGTATGAATCGCCTGGCCGAGCGGCTGGAGCGGCTCGCCGCCGCCGTCTGAGCAGCCACAATTCGTCGTTTCGTGCGTCCTGTCGCCGCCGTCATCGCCGTCTCCGCCGCACTGCTCGCCGTGCCGGCGGCGCTCGCGCGCGGCGCCGAGACGCCTGCGCCGGTCCAGCTCGACCGCGGCTGGACCTTCCAGCTCGCCGGCGGGCGCCCGCAGCCGGTCACCCTGCCGCACGTCATGCAGCCCCGCCCGACACCCGGCAGCTTCGCCGGCACCACGGGGACCTACCGGCTGCGTTTCACGCCGCCGCGGCTGCCCGACGGCTTCGCCTGGGCGCTGCGCTTCGAGCAGGTCCGGCGCGTCGCGCGGGTCGCGCTCAACGGCGCGCTGCTCGGCGTCCACAAGGACCCCTACGTCCCGTTCACGCTCGCCGCCGGGTCGCTGCGGCCGGGGCAGCCCAACGAGCTCGTCGTCGACGTCGACAACCGCAAGGGTCCCGAGCCGCGCGAGGGCTGGTGGAACTGGGGCGGGATCACGCGGCCGGTCACGCTCGTCCCGCAGGGCCCGGTCGTGCTGCGCGACCTCGCGCTGCTGCCGCGACTCGCGTGCGGGCGCAGCGGGCGCTGCCGCGACGGGCAGTTCCTCGTCGACGGCTGGCTGACCAACCGCTCGGCGGTCGCGACGCGCCCGACCGTCAGGGTCAGGGTGACCGCGCCGCGCTCGGGCGCGGTGACCAAGGCGGTCATCGCCGGCCCGCAGCTCGCGCCCGGGCAGACCGCGCGCCTGCGCGCGCGCCTGCACCTCAACGGGCGGGCCGAGCCGTGGTCGCCGGCCGACCCCGTGCGCTACCGCGCCGTGGTCCAGACGCGCGACGGCCACGGGCGCATGGCCCAGGTCGATCGCCAGCGTGCGGGCCTGCGCTCGGTGATCGTCCGGGGCGGCCACCTCCTGCTCAACGGGCGGCGCATCGAGCTGCGCGGCGCGTCGATCCAGGAGGACGTTCCCGGCCGCGGCCCGGCGCTCGACGACGCCGACATCGCGCAGATCGTCCACCAGCTCAAGGCGGTGCACGCGAACGTCACGCGCTCGCACTACCTGCTCAACGACCGCCTGCTCGACCGCCTCGACGCCGCGGGCATCCTCGTCTGGACGCAGGCGCCGATCTTCCACCGCGACGTGCTGCTGCGCACGCCGCGCCAGCGCGCCAACGCGCTGGCCACGCTGCGGACGACGATCCTCGCCGCGCGCCGCCACCCCTCGACGCTCGTCTACTCCGTGGCCAACGAGCTCAACGCGGTCCCGTCGCGCCTGCCGCCCACCCAGGCCTACCTGCTTGCCGCCGCCCGCGAGGCGCGCTCGCTCGACCCCACCGTCCCCGTCGCGGCGGACGTGCTCGCCTACCCGAGCCTGCCCTTCGACCCGACCTACCGCTCCTTCGACGCGCTCGGCATCAACAGCTACTTCGGCTGGTACCCCGGCAAGCCCGACCGCCCGACGGGCACGGTGCACCAGCTCACGCCGTACCTGCGGATGTGGCACGACCGCTATCCGGGCCAGGCGCTGGTGCTCACCGAATTCGGCGCCGAGGCGACGAAGCCGGGCCCGGCCTCCGAGAAGCAGACCTACGCCTTCCAGGCCGACTACCTCAAGCGGATGCTCGCGGCGGTCGGGCGCTCGCCCGCCGACGGCGCGATCTACTGGACGCTGCGCGAGTTCGCGGTCAAGCCGTTCTGGGACGGGCTGGAGAACGCGACGCCGCGCCCCGACGTCGCGATCGACTCGATCCACAACAAGGGCCTCATCGCCTACCACGGGCAGCCGAAGCCCGCGTGGCGCGTGGCCTCGCGCCAGTTCGCGACGACGCCCCTGTTCCCCGGCGCGCCGCCGCGCGCCGCGGCGCGGCGCGCCCCGCCGGGCGCCCCGTCCGATCTTCCCGGCGCCGCGCTGCTCGCGCTCGCCCTCGCCGGCCTGCTCGGCGCCGCATGGTTCAACGTGTGGTGCTTCCGCGCCGTCCGCGCCGCTCGCCCGGAGCCCGCGCCGGTCGTGCCGCTATGGCGTGAAGCGGACCGTGATGACGTCGCCGTCGGCCATGACGTAGTCGCGGCCTTCGAGGCGTAGGACGCCCTTCTCGCGCGCCCGCGCGTAGCCGCCCGCGTCGACGAGCGCCTGGAAGTTGATCACCTCGGCGCGCACGAAGCCCCGCTGGATATCGCTGTGGATCTCGCCGGCCGCGTGCCAGGCGGTCAGCCCCTCGCGCAGGTGCCACGACTGGGCCGGCTTGGCCTCGCCGGCGGTGAAGAAGGCGAGCAGGTGCAGCAGGGAGAAGGCGCCGCTCACCACTCGCTCGAGGCCCGACTCGGTCAGGCCGAGGTCGGCCCGCATGGCCGCCGCGTCCTCGTCGTCGAGCTCGGCCAGCTCGGCCTCGAGCCGGCTGGAGACGGCGACCGCCTTGGCGTCGTGCGAGGCGGCGTGCTCGGCGACCGCGGGCGGCACCTCGTCGCTGCCCTCGTCGACGTTGGCCACGAAGAGCACGGGCTTGGCGGTCAGCGGGCGGAGGTCGCGCATGGCGTGCGGCGCCTCCTTCGGCGCCGGGACGGTGCGCGCCGGGCGACCGGACTGCAGGGCGGCGATCAGCTCGCGCAGCCACGCCTCCTCGGCCACCGCGGACCGCTCGCCCGAGCGCGCGGTGCGCACGACGCGCTCGTGACGGCGCTCGGCCTGCTCGAGATCGGCGTAGATCAGCTCGGTCTCGATCGTCTCGATGTCGCGCAGCGGGTCGACCTCGCCGTCCGGGTGCACGACGCCGGGGTCGTGGTGGGCGCGGACGACATGGATGATCGCGTCGGTCTCGCGGATGTTGGCCAGGAAGCGGTTGCCCAGCCCCTCGCCCTTGTGCGCCCCCGCGACCAGGCCGGCGATGTCGTGGAAGTCGACGTGGTCGTAGACGACCTCGCTCGAGCCGATGACCTCGGCGACGCGGTCGAGGCGATCGTCGCGGACGGGGACGACGGCGACGTTGGGCTCGATCGTCGTGAACGGGTAGTTGGCCGCCTCGGCCCCGGCCTTGGTCAGCGCGTTGAACAGCGACGACTTGCCGGCGTTGGGGAGCCCGACGATCCCGACCTTCATCGGGCTAGAAGCGTGCCCAGCGCGGCGCCGGCGAGCACGTCGGAGGGATGGTGGACGCCGAGCCAGACGCGCGAGGCGGCCAGCCCGGCGGCCAGGGCGTACAGCGGCGCTGCGGGCACGCCGAGGCGGGCGTAGGCGCGCGCGCCGGCGAACGAGGTCGCCGCATGCGCCGAGGGGAACGTGCGGCGGCTGCCCACCTCGACGAGCGCCGGCAGGCCGGCCAGCTCCGGGCGCTCGCGCGGCACGGCGAGCTTGACCAGCTGGTTGGCGGCGTAGGCCACCAGCACCGTCCCCGCGGCGCGCCGCCAGGCGCGGCGCCGGCGGCGGTCGAGCCGCGCGCCGGCGAGCCCGAAGGCCATCCAGACGAGCCCGTGCTCGCCGCCGCGCGTGAACCACCGCACCGCGTTCTCCCGCTCGGGCGTGTGACCCGCGGTGCGCGCCGCGCGCAGCAGCGCGAGGTCGAGGTCGGCCAGGGCGCGCAGCGGCTCAGCCGAAGCCGACCCGGTGCTCTTCGCGCTCCGTGCGCACGTAGAGGACGTGCTGGAGGCTCAGGCGCACGCGGCCGTCCTGGACGTCGAGGTCGTGCCAGCCGTCGCCGCCGACCGCCCCGAGCAGGCCCTCGAGCGCGTCGGACGGGACCTTCACCGCCAGGGGCATGCTCGCCTGGAAGCCAATCGTCACGTCAATCAACTCGGCCATCAGTGCTCCTCCGCGGGTTGCACGATCTCGGTCAGCACGCCGCCCGACGAGCCGGGGTGCAGGAAGGCGACGCGCGAGCCGCGGATGCCCGTGCGGGGCCGCTCGTCGATGAGCCGCATGCCCGCGGCGCGCAGCGCGTCCAGGGTGCCTTCGATGTCGGTCGTCTGGTAGGCGACGTGGTGCAGGCCGGGGCCGCGCTTGGCCAGGAACTTCCCGACGGGCGTGTCGGGGCTCAGCGGGCGCAGCAGCTCGACGTGGTTCTCGCCGACGTCGAGCAGCACCGCCTCGACGCCCTGCGACTCGACGGTCTCGCGGTGGACGAGCGCCAGCTCGAGGCGCTCGCGGTAGAGGGCGATCGCGGCGTCGAGGTCCTCGACGGCGACGCCGATGTGGTCGATGCGCTCGAACATGCGGCGGCGAGTCTAGGTCACTCGTTCCAGGCGAGGATTGGGCCACAGCTCGCGCCCGACCTTCGCGCACGGGCGCCCGTCGACCTCGACGACGTCGGCGGTGAAGTCGTTCTCGCCACGGATCAGCGACGAGCCCACGCCGTAGGCGTCGACCGGCACGCCCTGCTCCTCGAACGCGCGGATCTTGTCGGCGGTGAAGCCCCCCGAGACGACGATCCTCACGTGATCGTGCCCCGCGTCGTCCAACGCGGCGCGGACCTTCTCGACCAGCGCCGGCTGCACGCCCCGCAGGTCGGTGCCCTCGAGCGCCTTGTCGACGAGCGCCTCGCTGGTGTCCAGCCGCACGCCCCACAGCCGGTCGCCGAGCGCGTCGGCGACCTCGAGCGCGGTGCGCACCGAGTCGTTCTCGAAGTCGACGAGCACCGTGACGTTCATCTCGCCGGCGAAGCGGTCGGCGAACTTCCGCGACGCCGCCACGGTGTCCCCGCCGTACGCGGCGATCAGCCCGTGCGGCACCGTGCCCACCCCGCGCCCGCCCCACCAGCTCGCCTGCGCGTCGGTCGACACGCCGATCGCGCCGGCGACGTGCGCGGCCCAGCCGTCCCCGGTCTGCACCAGCCAGTGGTCGTGGCGCGCGGGGAAGAACAGGATCTGCTTGCCGTTGGCCGCCGCGACGACCTCGGCCACGTTGCGCATGACCAGCGACCGGCGCGCCAGGCAGCCCAGGTAGACGGTCTCCAGGTGCGCGAACAGCGAGTAGTCGCCCCTGATGGTGAGGACCGCCTCGCGCGCGCCGATCTCGTCGCCCTCGTAGAGCGCGCACACCTCGAGGTCGTCCCAGCCGCACTGCCAAATGCCGTGCTCGTCGCGGTGGCCGGAGCACTCGCGCAGGATGGCGATCGCCTCGTCGATCCCGCCGAGCACCGAGTGCTCGTGCTTCTGGAAGACCTGCATGAGCACCTGCGGGCGGTGGCGGTCGTCCTCCAGCAGCCGCTTGGTGAAGTTGAAGTACGCGTCCGAGTAGTAGCCCTCGCGGATGCGCTCGATGGGCAGGCGGAAGACCGCCGAGGACAGCCGGCTGCGCTGCACGGTCGCCACGACGCTGAGGTTATTCAGGCGAGCAGCGCGCGCGTGACGTCGTAGAAGAAGTGCGCGGCGAAGCCGAGGTCGCGCACGTCGATGCGCTCGTCGGCGGAGTGGATGAGCGGCGCCGTCTCGTAGAGCGTCATGTGGCGCTGCGGGAAGAAGCCGTAGGCGATCAGGTCGGGGAACGCGGCGCGGAACGTGCGCGAGTCCGTGAAGCCGGGGAGCATGGTCGGCACGGCGCGCCCCTCCGGGTCGTGCTCGCCCAGCCAGGTCCGGATGGCGTCCATAAGTGGCGACTCGACGGGCGAGTCGTTGCCGATCGTCATCTCGATGAAGTCGAGCTCGTAGCCGTCGTCGCCGAGGACCTCGCGGATGCGCCGCTCGGCGTGCTCGCGGCCCAGGCCGGGCGGGACGCGGCAGTCAACCTGCAGCTCGGCGCTCGACGGGATGACGTTGATCTTGTCGCTGGCGTGGGCCATGGTCGGCGCGAGCGTGACGCCGAGCATCGGCTCGACGAGCATGGCCAGCACCGCGTCCTTGGCGCGCAGCTCGTCGAAGCCGCTGACGCCGAGGCCGTCGAGCATGGCCTGGGGGGCGGAGGTCACGTCGAACCCGGGCTGGCGATCGCGCATCGACTGCAGCAGCGGGGCGAGCTTGAGGAGCGCGTTGTCGCCGATCTTGGGGATCGAGGCGTGGCCCGCGACGCCCTCGGTCCGCAGGATGAACCGGAACACGCCCTTCTCGGCCACGCAGACCCCGTAGACGCGGTCGCCGTCGTAGGGGATGACCGTGCCGCCGCCCTCGTTGAGCAGGAAGTCGCAGCGGACTGCGTCGGCGTGGTGCTCGGTCAGCCACTGCGCGCCCTCCGCCCCGCCGGTCTCCTCGTCGACGACGGCGACGACGAGCAGGTCGCCCGCCGGCCGCCAGCCTTCGCGGGCCAGCGCGACGGCGGCGGCCACCTCCGCGGCCGTCTGCGACTTCATGTCGAGCGCTCCGCGGCCCCACACGCAGCCGTCGGCGACGTCGCCCGACCACGGGTCGTGGCGCCAGTCGCCCGGCGTGGCGTACACGGTGTCGACGTGCGAGAGCAGGCACAGCGCCGGACCGGCGCCGCTGCCGCGCAGCCGCGCGACCAGGTTCGGCCGCTCCTCGGTGCGGCCGAGCAAGCGCACCTCGAAGCCCGCGTCGCGCAGGATCCCCGCCAGGTGCTCCTGCGCCGGGCGCTCGTTGCCCGGCGGGTTGACCGTGTTGAAGCGGATCAGCTCCTGCAGCAGGCGGGTCGTCTCGGCCTGGAGGTCCACGTCCGGGAGCCTAGATGGCGGCCTGTGTCCCGGTCGCCACCGCGGCGACCAGCAGCACGACCGCGATCGCGCGCACCAGATCTCGCTCGGAGAGGCGACCGGTCAGCCGCGCCCCGAGCAGCGCGCCCGGGATCGAGGCCGCCGCGCCGACCGCGGCGGCCGTCCAGTCGGGCGGCGTGCTGGGCAGGTGGCCCAGCGCGCCCGCCACGCCCACCCAGAAGCCGACCGCGAGGTTGGTGCCCGCCGCGCGCCCCGGCGCCTCGCCGACGAGGCGCAGCAGCGCGGGCATCCGCAGCGAGCCGAGGATGAGCCCCACGACGCCGCCGAGGAAGCCGACGACCGCGCCGCTGGCCGCCGCCGCGCGCAGGTCCAGGCGCTGCTCGCCGGCCGTCCGCGGCACGGGCTCCCAGCCGAGCAGCTGCAGCGCGCTGACCGCGAGGACGACCGCGATCGCGCCGAGCAGCGCGCGGCGCGGG
>DASXRF010000323.1:0-3393 GCA_036506755.1 Solirubrobacteraceae bacterium
CGGATCGCGCCGCGCGCCACGCCGGTGAGCCCGGCGTCCACGCCGACGACCGGCAGCCCGTCACCGCGGGCGGGCGCGGCGAGGACGAAGAAGACGACGAGGGCGGCTGTCGCTGTGGATCGCATGCCCGTAGTACGGCCAGCGACCCTCCCGCGGTCCTTTTCAGGCCAGCGACGTCTCGTGCGAGCCCGCCCGCCCGGCGTCCGTCTTGTCGTAGAAGCGCTGCAGCAGCCCGAGCGTCTCCTCGGCGTCCGCGCACGTGTAGGCGTTCCACGCCTCGATGCGCAGCTGCGCGTCGAGGTCCTGGCCGACGACCTCCTGGATCGTCTCCTTGGCACTGCGCACGGCGCGCTGCGAGTTGCGCAGGATCTGGCGCGCGACGAGCTCGGCCTCCTCCATCAGCCGGTCGTGCGCGACGACCTTCGTGACGAGGTTCCACTGCAACGCCTGCGCCGCGTCGATCGGCTCGGCGGTGAGCAGCAGGTGCGAGGCGACGCCCACCCCGCACGCGTTGACGAGCCGCACGATCCCGCCGTCGCCGTGGTGATAGCCGCGGCGCGCCTCGAAGGAGCCGAACATCGCGCGCTCGGAGGCGATGCGGATGTCGCACGCGAGCGCCTGCTCGAGGCCGCCCGCGAGCGCCCACCCGTTGATCGCCCCGATGATCGGCTTGGTGATCTTGTGCAGCCCGCGCGTGAAGCCGCCGAAGCCGAGGTCGACGATCTCGCGGATCCGGCGCTCGCCGCGGATGATCGGCGGGATGTAGGTCTTCAGGTCCGCGCCGGCGCAGAACGCCTCGCCGGCGCCGGTGAGGATCGCCACGTCGACCGCGTCGTCGTCGCGGAAGTCGGTCCACGTCTCGACGAGCAGGTCCTGCGTCTCGGGGTCGATCGCGTTGCGGGCGTCGGGCCGGTTGAGCGTGATGTAGGCGATGCGGTCGCGCTTCTCATAGAGGACTTTGGGCATGCGCGGCATCATGGCAACGGCTTCGCCGTTGCTTACGAGTTCGCCGACAGGTTGGCGGCGCCGCCTGCGGTGTCGCGAACTCGACGCTCGACGACCCGGCGCGCGGCCGGCGTGCACGCCCACAGCCGCACCGGCTCGCTCTTGCCCTTGAGCTCGACGTCGGTTCGCGCGGCGAACTCGCACGGCGCCTCTCGGCGCAGCAGGGCGCGCGTCGCGCCGGTGACCAGGACGTCGTCGCCGGTCAGCCGCGTGGCCGCCTCGACGCGGGCGGCGGTGTTGACGGGGTCGCCGATGACCGTGAACTCCAGCCGCCCGCCGCCGCCGATCGTGCCGGCGAGCACGGGCCCGGAGTTCACGCCGATCCCGATGCGCAGCCGGTCGCCGTACTCGCGGCGTACGAGCTGCGCGATGTCCAGCGCCGCGGCCAGCGCCCGGTCGGCGTGGTCGGCGTGGCGGTCGGGCGCGCCGAAGACGCCCAGCAGCCCGTCGCCGATGAACTTGTTGGCGTGCCCGCCGTGGCGGCCGAGCACGGGCACGACGTGCTCGTAGAACTCGTTCAGCGTGCCGACAACCTCGCGCGCGGAGGAGCGCTCGGCCCACGCGGTGAAGTCGCGGATGTCGACGAAGAGCACGCTGACCTCGACCTCGTCGCCCTCGAGCGTCGTGCCCTCGGCGAGGATGCGCTCGGCCAGGTTCGGGTCGACGTAGGTGCCGAACGCGTCGCGCAGCTTCTCGCGCTCCTGCAGTCCGGCGACCATCTGGTTGAACGAGACGGCCAGCGCGCCCGTCTCGTCGTTGCTCACGACGTTCACGCGCGCGGCCAGGTCGCCGGCGATGACGCGGTCGGTCGCGCGGCGCAAGTCGTCGATCGGTTCGACGATCGACCGCGAGAGCAGCATCGTGAGCTCCAGCGAGATCGTGAAGGCGACGACGACCGCGACGAGGACGTCGATGCCCAGGTCGTCGAGACCGGCCTGGCCGGTGGTCGACAGCCCGGCCACGACGACGCCGGTGATGATGTTGATCGCCGGCAGCCCGGCCAGCAGCTTGAGCCGCAGCGGGATCGGCGGGCGGCCGAGGTCGGCGCCGTCGGGCAGCGCGCGCGACACCTCGCCGAGCACCGGCCGCATGGTCAGCTCCATCCCGAAGAAGCGCAGCGTGCTCGCGTAGAGCAGGACGACGCCCGAGCCGGCGATCAGCGGGAACAGCGAGTACCACGGCAGCCCCAGCAGGGCGACGACGAAGACCGAGATCGGGACGAGGTTGACGACGATCGCCCAGGCGCGCCGGTAGCCGAAGAAGTCGCGCGGCAGGCCGGTCAGGGCGCGCCAGGCGGCGACGGTCGACGGACCGTCGCGGCGCCCGCGCAGCCAGGCGACGGCCGGGGCGACGAGCTTGAAGACGACGGCCAGCGCGACGAGGTTCTCCACCGCGACGAGCCCCAGCGCCGCGGCGGCGATGATCCACAGCTGGTGCGGCGACATCGGCTGGTAGACGCGCAGCAGCCCCACCCCGCCGAGCACGACGAGGTAGGACAGCTGGAACTGCGCGAACAGCACCGCGCGCGGATAGCGCGGGCCGAGCACTCGGTACATCGCGCGCAGCGGATGGCGCCATTGCCACAGTCCCATGACCCCGGATTGTGACGGGTCAGCCGTCGGCGTCTGTCGAGCGCTCCCCGACGGCGTTGGGCCCGGGCGGCGGCGGGACGGCGTCCTGGCCGTGGACGGACCGCCACAGCAGGGCGTCCATCTCGCGCTGCGGGATGCAGTCCAGGCACCGCGGCAGCCGCGCCGCGGCGCGCGCGCCCGCGGTCCCCTTCGGGTTGGTCTCGAGCAGCGGGACCTTGGCGGCGATCGCGTCGTAGGGCGCGTCGTTGGACGGCTCGGCCTGGAAGGCGTCGTACATCGGCGTGGCCAGCTCGTCGAACAGGCCCAGCGGCTTCATCCCGACGATGAGCTCCATCGAGCGGATGACCGAGAGGAAGTCGTAGCGCGTGTGCACGACCGCGCCCTCCTTGGCGAACGGCGAGACCACGAACGCCGGGATCCGGTGCGCGTCGACGTGGTCGGCGCCGTCCTGGGAGTCGTCCTCGATGACGAAGATCGCCGACTCCTTCCAGATCGGCGACTTCGAGATCGTCTCGACGATGCGCCCGAGCCCCTCGTCGTTGTCGGCGACCATCGCGCGCGGCGTCCGCGCGCCGGCGCTGAGTGTCTGCGTGTGGTCGTTGGTCAAGACGAGGTAGCTGAAGGCCGGCACGGCGCCGATCGCCACCTGCTCGGCGAAATGGCGCGCGAAGCAGTCCGCGCGCGACTCCGAGCCGAGCGGCGCGCCGGCCGGCGGGCTGCTGTCGAAGACCTGCTGGCCGGTGATCGAGTCCGTCCCGATCGACGAGTCGTTGGGGTAGCAGCCGTTGGGCCCGAG
>DASXRF010000324.1:0-2563 GCA_036506755.1 Solirubrobacteraceae bacterium
CGCGCGCCGCCGCGGGGACGGCGAGCAGCAGGAGGGCGAGCAGCGCGGCGAGACGTCTCACCCCGTCCCCGGCGGCTGGGTCGGGGCGGGGGCGGTGGTCGGGGGCGGGACGACCTTCGGTGTCTTGCCGGTCAGGCGGCGGCTGACCTGCAGGTAGGCGCTGATCGTCAGCGCGTCGCGCGGGTCGAGGTACAGCGCCGCGCGCAGCGAGCGCCGCGCGGCCTTGGCGTCCTTGAGCTGGTTGAGCTGGAAGTCGGCGAGGCGCAGCCAGGTCTCGTGGTTGGCGGGCTGGATCTCCACCTCTCGCTCCAACGCGCGCAGCGCCGCATCCTTGTGGCCCTGGCGCGTCTCGACGATGGCCAGCACGGTCAGCGGGTCGAGCGCGAGCGGGTCGCGCCGGCGCGCGGCCTCGGCGTCGGCGCGCGCGGCGGCGAGGTCGTTGCGCTCGAGCGCGGCCAGCCCGTCGTTGGACGCGTTGAGCGAGCGCAGCGGCTGCCACGCCGCCCAGGCGACGACCAGCGCGATCGCCACGGCGCCCGCCGCCGCGACGGCGCGCGGGCGGTCGGCAAGCCACTCGCGCGGGCGCAGCGCGAGCCCGGGCTCCGGCGTCGCCGCCGCGTTGCGGCGCAGCGGCCCGCGCCCGGCCACCCAGCCGGCGCAGACCAGCGCCACGACGGCGTTGCCGGGCACGAACCACGTCCAGTCGACGAACGAGTGCACGCCGAAGACGACCACGACGGCGACCAGCGTCAGCAGCCCGATCCGCTCGGGCGTGAACGGGCGCCCGCGGTCGGCGCGCCGCAGGCCGGTCGCGCGCGCGGCGGCCACCGCCCAGGCGGCGAGGGCGAGCAGCGACAGCGCCAGGCCGATCAGGCCGAGGTCCGCGAGCGTCTGGACGACGTAGCCGTGCGAGTGGCGCACGTCGAGCACGTCGTTGCGGTAGCGCGTGCGCACGGTCGCGTAGCCGCCCGCCCCGACGCCGACCCACGGGTGGTCGCCGAAGATCTGCAGCGACTCCTTCCAGTAGCGCGCGCGCACCGAGCCGACCGAGGTCAGCCGGCTCGGGTCGTTGGTCGGCACCTTGGCGTTGGGGTCGACGATCTCGGAGACCGCGTGGCCGACGGTGCCGAACAGCCCGCGCTCGCTCTGGCTCAGCGCGACCGACACGCCGATCGGCACGAGCGCGAGCGCGCACAGCACGCCGATCCCCGCCCGCCGGCGCTCGCGCGCGCCGAGCGGGCGCGCGGCGGCGACGAACCCCGCGATCAGGCCGAGCGCGCTGAGCCCGAGCACGAGCGCGAGGAGCAGCAGCCCGAGCCGGTGCCCGGCGCCGACGCGCACGCCGAGCGGCAGGCGGTCCTCGGTCAGCGCGTCCTGCGAGAACGCCCACAGCGTGACGAAGGCGGCGCCCAGCGCGCCGCCGGCGAGCACGGCGGCGCCGCGCAGGCGCAGCGGCACGGCGGCGAACCAGAACGCGCAGCCGACGAGCAGCGCGAGCAGCGCGCCGCGCGAGTAGGCGAGCATGAGCGCGACGAGCACGACGCCCAGCCCGGGGAAGGCGAGCGCGTTGAGCACCGGCGGACCCTGGCGGCGCGCGCCGAGCCACAGCAGCGGCGGGACGGCCATCGCGGCGGTCAGGCCGACCGAGTTCCAGTAGCCGTAGGGCGAGCGCAGCCGCGCGTAGAGCTCGTCGGGGTTCAGCGCGCCGGGGAAGACCTTGGTGACCAGCGCGTAGCCGCAGACGACCACGCCGCCGAGGGCGACGCCGCCGAGCACGCTCGGCCAGCGGTCGGGCAGCGCGCGCACGAGCGCGAGCGCCGCGGCGAAGACGGCCACGTAGGTCAGCGTCCGGTTCGCCTCGACCCATGCGTCGGCCGGTTGGGCGGCCCAGGCGATCGACGCGACGGTGAACAGCGCCAGGGCGAGGAAGCCGCCCGCCGCGGTCACCCCGCACACGGGCCCGCGACGCGGCGTGGCGAGCGTCGCGGCGGCGACGGTCAGCCCGCTGCCGGCGAGCAGGACGAGCTCGACCTTCGTCGTGCGTCCGAGCAGCAGCCCGCCCTGGGCGGCGAAGGCGACGGCGGCCACCATCGCGGCGATGCCGGCGGTCAGCGCCGCGTCGACCCCGAGGCGCGGCAGCGCCAGCGGCGCGTAGGCCAGCGTCGGCGCGCGGTCAGGAGTGACGGCGTGCGAGGACACGGGCGCGGACGGTGGGGAAGGCGGCGGCCAGGGCGGCGAGGGCGAGCAGCACGACCGCGACCAGCAGCGGTGCTGGCACGTCGGTCCCCGCGTGGCGCGCCAGCGTGCCCGGGCGCACGAGCGCGCCGTCGCTGAAGCGCAGCGCGCCGGCGCCGCCGAGGCGCGCCGCGTCGATCGCCTTGCGCTCGTCGGCGCTGGCGCCGGTCAGCGGGTCCTGGCCGGGCACGCCGCCGCTGTCGCCGAAGCCGCCGAACTCGCCGCCGGGCGCACCGCCGCCGCCACCATTGCCGGCGCCGCCGGTGCCGCCGCCGCCCCCGCGCGAGCCGCCGCCCGCGGCGCCGGCGCCGTTGAACGCGGCGCGCCG
>DASXRF010000325.1:0-2247 GCA_036506755.1 Solirubrobacteraceae bacterium
GTGCGGACCGCCGCGCTGCTGCGCGACGAGGCAGCGGTGCTCGACGAGGTCGTGCGCACCGCGCTGGCCGGCCGCGACCGGATCGCGCGGGAGCGCCTGGGCGAGCTGCCGCGGGCGCTGGCCCGGCTCGTGCTCGTGCGCCTGGCCGAGGACGCGGCCGGCCAGGGCGCGTTCGTGCCGGCCGCGGCCGAGCGCCTCGACGACGTGCTCACCGCGCCGGATGGCGCCGCGATCGCCGTCGAGGGCGGCGTCGAGCTGGTCGTCGCCGGCGGGTGGGTGGCGGCCCGCGGGCGCCGCGACGAGCCGGCCGCGCCGGCGCTCGAGCCGGTCGTGCTCGCGGTGCCCGGCGAGGCGCGGTTCGGCGACTGGACGGTGAGCGCCCGCCCTGCGGAGCCGGCCGAGCCGCGCGACGGCGTGCTCGCCGGGGCCGGGCCGTTCACGATCCGCGCCTGGCGACCGGGCGATCGCATGGCGCCGCTCGGCATGGGCGGCCACACCAAGTCGCTGCAGGACCTCTTCGTCGATCGCCGGATCCCGCGCGCCGACCGCGCGACGCTGCCCGTCGTCGAGTGCGACGGCGAGGTCGCCTGGATCCCCGGCGTGGCGACGTCGGAGCGCTTCCGCGTCGAGGCCGGCACGGCGGCCGCCGTCGCGCTTGACGCGCGCCGCGCAGGGGAGTAGCTTCGCGGCCGAAACCGCATTCGACATTATCGAATGCAATTTGCCATCAAGAGGAGGAGCGATGGAGCACTCCCTTCCCCAGCGCGCGCTGGCCGAGACCCTCGGGACGGCGCTGCTGGTCTTCGTCGGCCCGGGCTCGGTGGTCGCGACGCTGGTCCTGGCCGGCAAGAGCACGCCGGCGATCACCGGAGCCGATCTGCTCGGCATCTCGTTCGCCTTCGGGCTCGTGATCACCGCGCTCGTCTACGCGCTGGGCAAGGTGTCGGGCTGTCACATCAACCCGGCGGTGACCTTCGCGCTCGCGGCGACCAGGCGCTTCCCCTGGCGCGAGGCGCCCGTCTACTGGGGCGCGCAGTTCACCGGCGCCGTGCTCGGCGGGCTCGCGATCTGGGCGGTCTTCGCCCACACCGGCATCGACCTCGGCATGGGGCAGACGTCGTTCAACCAGGACGCGACGCCGTGGGCGTCGGCCATCTTCGCCGAGGGCATCGGCACCGCCCTGCTGATGTTCGCGATCCTCGGCATCGTCGACTCGCGCTCGCCGGGCGACTTCGCGGGCATCGTCATCGGCGGCGTCGTCGTCGCCATCATCATGGTCGTCGGCCCGGTCACCGGCGCGTCGCTGAACCCCGCCCGCGCCTTCGGGCCCGAGCTGGTCTCCGCCGTCGGCGGCGGCGTGACCCACTGGAACCAGTACCTGCCCGTCTACTTGCTGCCCGGCCTCGTGGGCTCCGGCCTCGCCGCGGTCGCCTACGACTACCTGGCCACCCCGCGCCGGCGCGAGCGCCCGATCGCCGCGGCGGTCACCCATCCCGACCCCGCCGACCTCGCCGCGGCGAAGTAGGAGGATCCGCCATGGCCGTGGACACCACTCCGATGCGCAAGCTCCTCAACGACCCGACCGCGGTCGTGCGGGAGTCGCTTGCCGGGCTCGCCGCCGCGCACGGCGATCTGCTGCGCCACGACGCCGAGGCGCAGATCGTCGTGCGCGCCGACGCGCCCCGGCAGGGCAAGGTGGCGCTCGTCTCCGGCGGCGGCTCGGGTCACGAGCCGCTGCACGCCGGGTTCGTCGGCAAGGGGATGCTCGACGCCGCGTGCCCCGGCGAGGTCTTCACCTCGCCCGTGCCCGACCAGGTGCTCGCCGCGACGAAGGCCGTCGACGGCGGCGCGGGCGTCGTGCACATCGTCAAGAACTACACCGGCGACGTCATGAACTTCAAGCTGGCGGCCGAGGACGCCGCCGACGAGGGGATCGACGTCGAGAGCGTGCTCGTCGACGACGACGTCGCGGTGCAGGACTCGCTCTACACGGCCGGCCGCCGCGGCGTCGGCGCCACGGTGCTGGCCGAGAAGATCGCCGGCGCGGCGGCCGAGCGGGGCGACGACGTCGCCTCGGTTGCCGCGATCGCGCGCCGGGTCAACGAGCGCTCGCGCTCGTTCGGCGTCGCGCTGTCGTCGTGCACCCCTCCGGCCGCGAGCCGGCCGATCTTCGACCTGCCCGAGGGCGAGGTCGAGATCGGGATCGGCATCCACGGCGAGCCGGGGCGCCGGCGTGAGCCGATCCGC
>DASXRF010000326.1:0-10617 GCA_036506755.1 Solirubrobacteraceae bacterium
GCCACGAGTGCTCCTTCTACGACACCGCGCTCGTGTTCCCCCTGAACGCCATCAACCTCAACAGCAGCGGCATCGGCGTGGCCGTGCTCGACATGGCGAACCCGGCCAAGCCCGTGCAGACGGCGACGCTGACCGACCCGGCGATGCTCTCGCCGCACGAGTCGCTCAACCTCAACGTCAAGCGCGGCCTCCTCGCCGCCGTGAGCGGCAACCCGTCGACCTATCCGGGCTACGTCTCGGTCTACGACGTCCACCAGGACTGCCGCCATCCCGAGCTGCAGTCGAGCGGGCCGCTGGCCCGCCTCGGCCACGAGAGCGGGTTCTCCGAGGACGGCAAGACCTTCTACGCGACGGGCACCGCGTACCGGTCGATCACCGCCATCGACCTCACCGACCCGAATTCCCCGTACGTCGTGTGGCAGGGCGCGGAGCAGAGCCACGGCATGACGCTCAGCGCCGACGGCAACCGGGCCTACCTGGCCAACCCGGACGTCGAGTTCGGGGACATGATCATCCTCGACACCAGCGAGATCCAGGCCCGCAAGCCCAACCCCCACGCACGGGAGATCAGCCGGATGACCTGGGATCGCATCTCCATCCCCCAGAACGCGATCCCGTTCACGGCCCACGGAAAGCCCTACGTGCTCGAGTTCGACGAGTACAACGCCTCCACGCTCGATCCGACGGGCGACCCCGACATGGTCGGGGCCGGCCGGATCATCGACGTCTCCGACGAGCGCCAGCCGCGCATCGTGTCCTACCTCCGGCTGCAGGTCAACGAGCCCGCGGAGCACAAGAAGTTCGGCGGCGATCCCGGCGCCGACGGGCCCGGCGGCGGCGGGCAGGGCTACGCCGCGCACTACTGCAACATCCCGACGCGGGTTGATCCACAGCTCGTCGCCTGCTCGTTCATCGTCTCCGGTCTGCGGCTGTTCGACATCAGCGACGTCGCCGCGCCGAAGGAGGTCGGCTACTACGTCGCCCCGACGCAGGCCCGCGCGGAGAACCAGGGACAGGCCAGCGACTACGCGATGTCCCAGCCGGCGTTCGTGCCCGACCGCCACGAGGTCTGGTTCACGGACGCGACGAGCGGCTTCTACGCGCTGCGGGTCGCCGACTCCGCCTGGCCGACGGCGCGCGTCTGCGCCGGTCGCCGCTCGTTCGCCTCGCACGTCGTCGCGCCGCGCGGCACGACCATCCGCAGCGCGTCGGCGCAGCTCGGCGGCAAGCGCCTCGCCGTCAGGCGCAAGGGCCGCGTGGTGACCGTGCCCGTCGACCTGCGCGGCTACCGCCGGTCACCGGTCCTGCTCGTCGTTCGCGTCCGCCTGAGCGACGGCCGCGTGATCGTCTCGCGCCGCGTGTACCACGTCTGCGCACGCCGCGCGGACTGAGCGCCGGGTCCGCCGCGGCTCACAGACCGGCCAGGTCGCGGCGCTCGAGGATGCGGATCGCCGCGAGGGTCGCGGCGGCGGCCAGGCCGAGCATGATCGCCGCCGCGGCCGCCTCGAAGGGCTCGCCGGGGATGAGGCCGATGTCATGGAAGGGCGAGAGCGCGAGCAGCCACGCCGGCCCATCGAGGAGCGCGCCGAACGTCTCCCACAGGAAGGCGACGGCGACGAGGCCGTAGGCGATCCCGGCGCTCGCGCGCGGGACGGCGGCGAAGAGCAGCGCGCCGATGCCCAGGAACAGCAGCGCCGGCGGCAGGCAGTTGGCGCCGGCCGCGAGCATGTCGGGCAGCGCGACGTCGGCGCCCTGGCTGGCGGCCCCGGCCCACGCCAGGACGCCGGCGGCGAGGGCCACCGCGGCCGCGCCCGCCACGGCGAGCAGCAGCCGGCCCGCGAGCCAGCGGTCGCGGCCGAGCGGGAGCGCGAGCAGGGTCTCGAGGCGCTGGTCGGCCTCCTCGCGCCGCGCGGCGGCGAGCTGCATGCAGCACAGCACGCTGAGCGCGAGGGCGAAGAACAGGAAGGTGAAGCCGAGGAACCCGGACGGCGTGGCGACCGACTCGGATCCGAGCTTCTCGAGCTGGCGCTGCACGTCGTGCGAGAGCCCCGAGCCGACGGCGTCGGAGATGACGCCGGTGAGGAACGCGACCGCGCCGACGCCCACCAGCCATGCGGTCAGCCCGCCGCGCTCGCAGCGCAGCGCGAGCGCGGCGGGCGAGCCGAGCAGTCCCAGCCGCGGCGCGGCCACGTCTCGCGCGGGCAGCAGCCCGGTGCCGACGTCGCGCCGGACGGTGAGCGCGGCGGCCGCCGCGAGCAGGAGCGCACACGTGGCGATCGGCAGCGCCAGGACCAGCGGCTGCGGGTCCCCGAAGGCGCGCAGCTCCGCGGCCCAGCCGAGGGGCGAGAGCCAGCGCAACCAGGCGACTCCCGTCGAGGACGTGTCGGCGACCGCCCGCGCCACGAAGGCGAGCACCAGCACGCCGCTCGCCAGTCCGGTCGCGAGCCGCCGGGTCGGGGCGAGCTGGCTCGTCAGCGCGCCGACGCCGGCGAACACGGGCGCCGGGGACACGATCGCCAGCGCCAGATACGCCGAGCCGCCGGCCGGCAGCTGCCCGGCGACCAGCGCGAGGAAGGTCGCGAGCCAGAGGACGAGCGCGCCGGCGCCGATCGCGGCCACCTGGGCGAGGAACGCGCGGCGGCGGCCGACGACGCCGGCGAGGATCAGCTCGGCGCGCCCGGCCTCCTCTTCCGCGCGCATCGCGCGCACGGCGCCGAGCAGCCCCCAGATCGCCGCGAAGATCGCCATGCTTCCGCCCACGCGCCAGCTGACGTAGCCGCCGACGGACAGGAGGTCGTGCGGCTTGCCGTAGAGCAGTCGCACCGCCTCGTTGGCGCCGATCGTGCGCGCCAGCGCGAGGCGATCGGCTGCCGTCGGGTAGCCCTCGCGGTAGGCCGTGGCCTGGGTCAAGGCGCTGACGACGAAGAGCGCCGCGAACGAGATGGTCCGCACGCGCGCGTCGGCGAACGCGCGGCGCGCGATCGCGCTAGCGGCGCCCATCGGCCTGGTAGTGGTGCAGGAAGATCTCCTCGAGCGAGGGCTCGCGGCTCGTCAGCGAGACCACCGGGTGCTCGGCCAGCGCGGCGACGAGCGGCCCGACGCTGCCACGGACGGCGAACCGCA
This sequence comes from Solirubrobacteraceae bacterium, assembly GCA_036506755.1. Classification (GTDB taxonomy): domain Bacteria; phylum Actinomycetota; class Thermoleophilia; order Solirubrobacterales; family Solirubrobacteraceae; genus DASXRF01. The sequence goes on from DASXRF010000326.1 coordinate 3,124, forward strand.
GGGCGTTCTCGCCCGCCTCGGCGACCGCGACGCCGGGGAGCGCGGGGATGTGCGGCGCGCGGCCGGCGAAGGTGACCTCGACCGTCTGCGTGCTCAGGTGGCGCAGGGCGGCGAGCGTCCCCTGGTCGACGAGCCGTCCCGCGCGCAGGATGCCGACGCGGTCGCAGACCGCCTCGACCTCGCTGAGGATGTGCGAGGAGAGGAACACCGTCTGGCCGCGGGCCTTGGCCTCGCGCACCGTCTCGCGGAAGGCCATCTCCATCAGCGGGTCCAGGCCGCTGGTCGGCTCGTCGAGGATCAGCAGCTCGGCGCGGCTGGCGAAGGCCGCGATCAGCTGGACCTTCTGGCGGTTGCCCTTCGACAGCGCGCGCACCTTCTTGTCCGCGTCGAGCTGGAAGCGCTCGACGAGCACGTCGCGATACGCGGCGTCGCTGCCGCCGCGCACGCGAGCCAGGAAGGCGAGCGTCTCGGCGCCGGTCAGCGCGGGCCAGAGGAACGGCTCTCCCGCGACGTAGGCCACCCGGCGGTGCGCGGCCACCGGGTCGCGCCAGGCGTCCAGGCCGAACAGCTCGGCGCGACCCGCGGTCGGCCGGTGCAGCCCGAGCAGCAGCCGGATGGTCGTGGTCTTGCCCGCGCCGTTGGGCCCGAGGTAGCCGTACACCTCGCCGCGCGGTACCGCGAGGTCCAGCGCATCGAGGGCGAGCGTGTCGCCGTAGCGCTTGGAGAGCCCCTGCGTCCGGATCGCGAAGTCCGCGCTCGACACGCCCCCCACCGTACGAGCCGGCGCTCGTCACGACCCGCCGCTGAGACTGAGCACGACGTTGAGCGAGCTCTCCGGGCCGGGCCAGTGCTCGCGCACGAGCGACGGACCGCTCCGGCGCAGGAGCGAGCGCAGCACCAGCGCGACGAGGATCGCGTCGTCGAGCTGCCCAGCGACTGGGATGACGTCGGGAATGAGATCGACCGGCATCGCGAGATACGCCACCAGCGCACCGAGCAGGAGCTTGCGCCGGCGGGGGATCCGCGGATCGCCCAGGAGCCGCCGGAACAGGATCAGGCAGTCCGGGACGAAGCCCGCGAGCGCGCGCGCCTGGGTTCGCCGCCCGGCGAGGACGAGCCAGAGCACGACGCCGAGGTACAGGGCGGCGACGGCCGCCAGGGCGATCACGAGGACGGCGATGGAGAGGGTCATAGCGCAGGGACGCGCACGTGCACCAGGAGGAGACGTTCGTCGTGCTGGCCGGAACGCTGTCGATGTACCTCGGGGAGCCGCCCGAGCGCTGCGACGTGCCGACGGGCGGGCTCATCCACGTCGAGCCCGGGACACCGCTTCAGGCGGCGAACCACGGCGACGAGGACCTCGTCGTCTACGCCTACGGCACGCCGCCCGAGAGCGAGCACGCCGAGATCCTCGCGTCCGCGGTGTAGGCGGCGGCGGGCGGGGATCACCCCTTCGGAGGCAGCGAGCGCGCGTAGGCGACGCCCCGCCTGACCCACGGCTCGAGCTGGCGCTTGGTTCGCACGCCTTCGGTGTCTACGCGCAGCCAGCCCTGCATCGCCCGCCCACGCATCTCGAACGGCGCCGCGTGCGGCCTGGCGACGAGGGCATCGGTGTCGGCGGGATCGACGCGCACCATGAGGCCGCCCTGAGCGCTGGCCGCGACCGACATGTTGCCCCGGACGAGGAAGGCGAGGCCGCCGAACATCCGCTTCTCGGTGACGTCGTGATCGGCGGCGATCAGCTCGCGAATGCGATTGGCCAGATCTTCGTCGTACGGCATGGGAGCATCATGGCCCATGCGCTACCGCAGCAGCGCGATCGACGTGGTCGCGTGGCCGACGAGGTCGCCGCCGCCGTTGCGCGCGTGGGCCTCGGCGAAGGCGATGCGCCCGCCGACGCGCAGCGCGCGGCCGCGGATCTCGAGCGCGCCGTCGCCCGCGCGCAGCGCCTTGAGGAAACTGACCTTGATCTCGATCGAGGAGAAGCCGACGCCGGCGGGGAGCTGCGTGTGCACGGCGCAGCCGGCGGCGGAGTCGAGCAGCGTGCACAGCAGCCCGCCGTGGACCATGCCGATCGGGTTGTAGGTCGACTCGTCGGGCGCGATCCGGAACAGCGCCTCGCCGTCGCCGACGGAGACGAGCTTGGCGCCGACGAGGCTGATGATCGGCGGCGGGGGCAGCCGCTCGTCGATGATCGCCTGCAGGAACTCGCGGCCCGCCAGCTCGGCGCCCGCAGCCGCCGGGATCGCCGGGTCGTACCACGTCACGGCCCGCGTCCTCGGCGCCCCCCATCCGTCGACGCCGATCATGCCGCGGCCTCGACGTTCTGCAGCCGCACCTGGCCGCGGGCGACCAGCTTGTCGTCCTCGGGCCGGCGGATGTCGACCTGCCAGAGCTGCTGCGTGCGGCCCTGGTGCACGGGGACCGCGTCGACCGCGAGGCGGCCGGCGCGGTGCGGGCGCAGGAAGTCGGTGGCGTTGGCCACGCCGACCGCCTGCTCGCCGCGGTCGCGGACCGCCTCGACGGCGCCGAGCGTCGCGAACGTCTCGACCGCCGCCGTGTACAGCCCTCCGTGCACGATGCCCCACGGCTGGTGATGGCGCTCGTCGGCGGCGATCGAGCCGCGCACGCGCGTCGCGGTCGTCTCGTCGAAGCGGGCGTCGAGCAGCGTAAGGAGCTCGGTCATCACTAGACCCGCTGGATCAGGGTGCCCGTGCCGGTCCCGCCGGCGGTGCACATGGTCACGAGCCCGACCTCGCCGTCGGAGCGCTCGAGCTCGTGCAGCAGCGTGGTGAGCAGGCGCGCGCCGCTGGAGCCGAGCGGGTGGCCGAGGGCGAGCGCGCCGCCGTTGACGTTGACGCGGTCCATGTCGGGCTCGAGCTCGCGGCGCCACGCGCAGACCACCGACGCGAAGGCCTCGTTGATCTCGATCAGGTCGAGGTCGGAGATCGTCATGCCGTTGCGCTCGAGCAGCGTGCGCGTGGCGGGGATCGGGCCGGTCAGCATGATCACTGGGTCGACGCCGGCGGTCGTGGCGTCGAAGATCCGCGCCCGTGGGGCCAGGCCGAGCTCGTCGGCCTTCTCGCGCGCCATGAGCAGCACCGCGGCGGCGCCGTCGGAGATCTGCGACGAGTTGCCCGCGGTCACCGAGCCGTCCTCCTTGAAGGCCGGCTTGAGCGCGGCGAGCGCCTCGAGGCTCGTGTCGCGCCGGATGCCCTGGTCGGTCGTCCGCAGCTCGCCGTCGGCCTCGAACGGGATGATCTCGCGCTCGAAGCGGCCCTCATCGGTAGCACGCGCAGCGAGCTGGTGCGAGCGCAGGCCGAGCGCGTCCTGCTCGGAGCGCGGGATCTCCCACCGCGTCGCGATCATCTCGGCCGAGATGCCCTGGGGCACGAGCTCGTAGCGCTCCATCAGCTCGGGTGGGAACGGCGTGCCGAACTCGTCGGCGTGCGCGACGTTGGAGCCCATCGGCACGCGGCCCATGTGCTCGACGCCCGCGCCGATCATCACGTCGTGGACGCCCGCCGCGATCAGGCCCGCGGCGAACGACACCGCCTGCTGGCCCGATCCGCACTGCCGGTCGACCGTCGTCGCCGGCGTCGTCACCCGCAGCCCGGCCTGCAGCCACGCGTTGCGCGCGATGTTGTTGGACTGCTCGCCGACCTGCGACACGGCGCCGGCGACGACGTCCTCGACAAGCTCGGCATCGATCCCCGCGCGCTCGATCACCGCGCGGTAGGCCGCGCCGAGCAGCTCGTTGGGATGGACGTCCCGAAACCAGCCCCTGGCCTGATGCCCGCGGCCGATCGGCGTGCGGGCGGCCTCGACGATGACGACCTCGCGTCCCTGCCAGCGGGTCCCGTTGCGCGTCGACATGGTGTGCCTCCTCGATTGCGTGTCAGCTGTGCGCCGGGCGGGCGCGGATGAAGACGACGGCGGCGCCGGCGGCCGCTAGGGCGGCGACGCCGGGGACGAGCACGGCGACGTGCATCGCGCCGGCGAACGCGTCGCCGAAGGACTCGGTCCGCAGCCGGGACGCCAGGCCGCTGGTGAGGATCGTGCCCGTGATGCTCGCGCCGAGCGTGTTGCCGACCTGGCGGAACATGTTGACCGTCGCGCTGGCCATCCCGCCCTCGCGGTGCGGCACGCTGATGACGGCGACCGCGGTCGTCGGCGGGAGGATCAGCCCGATGCCCGCGCCGAAGACCATCAACAGGAGCGACGTGAGCGCGAACGAGGTCGTCGACTGCTGCGTGAGCATCAGCAGCGCTGCGGAGGCGCTGAGCAGCAGGCCCGCGGCGATCGTCGCCTTGAAGCCCGCGCGACGGACGATCCGTGCGGCCACGGAGCTGACGAGCACGTAGGTCGCCATCAGCGGGAGCACGAGGAGGCCGGTGGCGAGGATCGACTCGTGCCGGACGCGCTCGAAGTAGAGGACCTGGAGGATGGGGATGCCGACGGCGCCGTACTGGGCGACGACGGCGACGGCGTTGGCCGCGCTGAACGACCGGTTGCGGAACAACGGGAGGTGCAGCATCGGCGTCCGCGAACGGGCCTCCGCGACGACGAAGAGCACGGCCGCAACGACGCCCACGGCCAGGGCCACGACGACCTTCGTGGCGCCGAAGCTGTCGTGCCCGCCCTCGATGACGGCGAAGTTCAGCGCCGCGATCGCCGCGATCGCCAGCACCAGCCCCGGCCGGTCGAGCCGGCGATCCGGATGGCGGCTGTCCGCGACGAAGGCCGGGGTGAGCGCCAGCACCACGGCTGCCACGACGACGTTGACCAGGAAGACGCTGTGCCAGGAGAAGACCTCCAGCAGCCCGCCGGCGGTCAGCGGCCCGATCGCCAGCCCGACCCCGGAGACGGCCGCCCAGACGCTCACCGCGGTCGTGCGCTCGTGCGCATCGGTGAACGCGTGCGTGACGATGGCCAGGCTGTTGGGCAGGATCAGCGCGCCGCCGGCCCCCATGATCGCCTGCCCGGCGATGACCCCGGCCGCTCCCGACGCGAAGAACACGACGAGGCTGCCCGCGCCCAGCACCGCGGTCCCGACGGCGAAGACCGCGCGCCGGCCGAGGATGTCGCCCAGGGTGCCGGCCGAGAGGACCAGGCTGGCGACGACCATCGAGTAGACGCTGGCCACCCACACCAGCTCGGTGCCCGACACGTGGAGGTCCGCCTGCAGCGGGGCGAGCGTCGAGACGGTCTGGGTGATGTTGAGGAACGTCATCATCATCCCCAGGCAGACCACGACGAGGCCGGCCCAGCGACGCGCGACGCGCGCAGTGGCGGCGGTCGGCATGGACGGCAGCACGGCGGCATCGGCGGACACGGCGCCTCCCGGGATCGGAGTTAGTTGCTTGACCGAACTCACTGCGAGGACGGTAGCATAAGTTCGATGACGCGACCGACTCCGTGCGCACGCTCACACGCCTCGTGCTGAAGCGCGACTACGAGACCCAGACGTGCTCCATCGCCCGCTCGCTGGAGGTGGTGGGCGAGCGCTGGTCGCTGCTGATCCTCCGCAGCGTGTTCCTCGGCGTCCACCGCTTCGACGACCTGCTCGACGCCCTGGGGATCACCCGCAGCGTCCTGACCGCCCGACTCCAGCGCCTCGTCGACGAGGGCGTGCTCGAGCGCGTCCCCTACCAGCAGCGCCCGGCGCGCTACGAGTACCGGGCGACCGCCAAGGGCATCGAGCTCTGGCCGGTCATCACCCACCTGCTGCGCTGGGGCGACGCCCACTACCCCGAGCCCGCCGGCGTCCCCCGGATCGTCGAGCACACCGGCTGCGGCGGCCGGCCCGACAGTCACCTGCACTGCGACCGCTGCGGCGAGGCGCTGACCTACTTCACCGTCACCGCGCGCCCCGGGCCCGGTCTGCTCGCCGCGGGCAAGTCCGCCGAATAGCGCGCCTCCTGTCGATCTGGCCGCTCGCCGTTCGTGTAGAGGGTGAGAAGGGTCGAACGAAGGAGGAAGGTCAGATGAAGCAGTACCTGCTCAGCGTGTACCAGCCCGACGGGGCTCCGCCGCCCGACGTGGACCTGGAGGCGATCAGGCGGGACGTCGGCGCGTGGGCCGAGGAGCTCAAGGCCGCCGGCGCGTGGGTCTTCTCGGCGGGGCTCCACCCCGCGAGCACGGCCACGGTCCTGCGCCCCCGCGATGGCGAGGTGCTCACGACCGACGGCCCGTTCGCCGAGGGCAAGGAGCACGTCGGCGGGTTCACGATCATCAAGGCGCCCGACCTCGACGCCGCCCTCGACTGGGGCCGCAAGGCCGCGCGGGCGACGACGCTCCCGATCGAGGTGCGCCCGCTCGAGGACTGACACGCGCGTGCCGGCCGTTGCCGCCTCCGAGATCGAGCGCGTCTTCCGCGAGGAGCATGGCCGCGCGGTGGCCGTCCTGGTCCGCGTCTTCGGCGACATCGACGTCGCCGAGGAGGCGGTCCAGGACGCGTTCGCCGCGGCGGTGCAGCGGTGGCCGTCCAGCGGACTGCCCCCCAGCCCCGCCGGATGGATCATCACGACCGCCCGCAACCGGGCGATCGACCGGCTGCGCCGCGAGGCGTCCCGCGAGGACCGGCACGCCCAGGCCGCGCTGCTGCACGCCCGCGGCGAACCGGCCGAGGAGGGCCCCGTGCGCGACGACCGCCTGCGCCTGATCTTCACCTGCTGTCACCCGGCGCTCGCCACCGGCGCCCAGGTCGCGCTGACGCTCCGCCTCCTCGGCGGGCTCACGACCGCGGAGATCGCGCGCGCCTTCCGCGTCGCCGAGGCGACGATGGCCCAGCGGCTGGTCCGGGCCAAAGGCAAGATCCGCGACGCGGGCATCCCTATCGCGTCCCCAGCGAGGCCGACCTCCCGGCCCGCCTGCGCGCCGTCCTCGCCGTCGTCTATCTGATCTTCAACGAGGGCTACGCGGCGAGCTCGGGCGAGCGGCTGGTCCGAGACGACCTCGTCGAGGAGGCCATCCGCCTCGGACGCCTCCTGGCCGAGCTGATGCCCGACGAGCCGGAGGTCATGGGCCTGCTCGCGCTGATGCTGCTGATCGAGTCGCGCCGGCCCACCCGCACGACCCCGGACGGCGCCCTCGTGCTGCTGGCCGACCAGGACCGCCGCCGCTGGGATCGCGCGCTCATCGCCGAAGGCCAGGCCATCGTCCGGCGGTGCCTGCGGCGCAACCAGCCCGGCCCGTACCAGATCCAGGCGGCGATCAACGCCGTCCACAGCGACGCGCCGACCGCGGACGCGACGGACTGGGCGCAGATCCTGGCGCTCTACGACCAGCTCCTGTCGCTCGCCCCGAGCCCGGTCGTGGCGCTGCACCGCGCGGTCGCGGTCGCCGAGGTCGAGGGACCCGAGGCGGCGCTCACCCTCGTCGACGGCCTCGACCTCGATGGCTATCACATGTTCCACGCGATCCGCGCCGACCTGCTCCGACGCCTCGGCCGCAACGCCGAGGCGGAGCTGGCGTACGAGGCGGCCATCGCCC
>DASXRF010000327.1:0-7973 GCA_036506755.1 Solirubrobacteraceae bacterium
GCGCACTGCGTGCCCTGCGCCGGTGCCTCGAGCGCGAGCCAGCGGTTGACGTGGTCCGCGCCGGCGGGCACGCCGGTGGCGGCCGTGTCGACGAAGGCCGCGCCCGACAGGCCGGTGGTCGCGCCGGCGACCGCGAGGACGGCGAGGGCGGGGAGGGTCATCCGAAGGCGCTTCATCAGATCGTCTCTCGTGTGCGAGGAAGTCGAAGGGAGGGAGCGGAGCCGCCGAGAAGCGCGGCGACGACCAGCAGCGCGGCGACGCCGACGAGGACCGGGCCGCGGAGCATCGCCGCGGCGTCGCCGGCGAGCGGCACGTGGAAGACGACGCGCCGCACCGCGACGGCCCGAGTCAGCCGCCAGGGATCGGTGGCGCGGTTGGCGTCGCCGCGCGTGCGCACGACGACCCCGGTCGCCACGACGCGGTGCGTGACGGTCTCGGCCAGGCCCGGAGGGCGGAACGTGACGACGTCGCCCGCCCGCAGGTCGCGGACGTCCACGGCCTTCGTGAAGACGAGCGAGCCGACCGGTAGCGCCTCGCCCATCGACTGGCCGGTGATCGCGTAGCGGCTGACACCGAACGCGCTCGGGATGAGCAGCAGTGCCGCGAGGGTCAGCGCGGCGATGGTCACGGCGCGGGTCATGCGGCGCTCCCGGCGACGGCCTGCCAGACCAGCGTCGCGCTCGCGGTCGCCCCCTGGCGCGAGGGGTCGGCCTTCGTGGGGCCCCAGACGAGGCTCACGCGCACGAAACGGGTCGCCCCCGCGGCCGCATCGCCGAGCGCCGCGCCGGCGAAGTCGCGCAGGCTGCCGCTGTACGCGGTCCGGGGCGCGGCGCACGTCGCGTCGGTGCCGCAGTCCTCGAGACGCAGCTCGAGCACGGCGGACAGGGCCGCCTCGGCGGGCACGTCGGCCCGGTCGCGCGCGCTGGCCGAGAGCGCGGCGGCGACGCTCCCGGCGTTGCGCAGGGCGAACGTCGCCGTGCGCGTCTGCCCGGGGCGCATGTTGGCCGCGTCGAGCCTGGCCGCGCCGGCCTCGCCGGCCGACAGCTCGAGCGTGCCGCCGGTGAAGACCGACGGGGCCTCCCGCTCGCCGCCCGTCATCGCGGCGCCTGACAGGCCCGAAAGGGCGAGGGCGGCCACGAGGGCGGCGCCGGCGAGCGCCAGGCGGACGCGGCTCATGACCGCGCCTCGACGGCCTGCCAGGCGAACCGCTCGGTGTCGACGGAGCCCTGGAGGCAGTTGTCGTTGTCGGTCGCCGTCGCGCCGTGCTGGGGCGCGAAGGTGATGGTCAGGGCGTACGTGCGCGTCTCGCCGGACGCGAAGCGGCCGAGCTCGAGCGCGTCGGCGACCTCGCCCAGCGGGCCGTCGGCGACCGTCCGGTGCTCGCCGCCGGCCTCCTCGTCGACCCGCAGGCGCAGCGCGTCGCGGATGGCGCATCCGGCGGGGGCGGTCGACGTCAGCTGCTCGCGGGTGAGCGCGAGGCGCGCGGCAAGGCTGCCGCTGCTGGTGACCCGCACCGTGGCCTCGGCCTTGTCGCCGGGGGCGAGCGGCGCCGAGGTGAAGGTCAGGCCGTCCCCGTCGTGCTCGATGGCCACCGACCCGGTGCTGATCGCGATGCTCGTCGTGTGCGAGTCCGTGAAGGCGGCGCTCGTGCCGTGCAGCCGGGGAGCGGCCACGGCGACGACGGCGAGGGCGAGGAGGGCGGTGAGCAGGCGGCGGGTCATGGAAGTCGCTTCAGGCGGTGGCGGCGTTCGTGCGATCGCCGCGCCAGATGGCGCGCACGGCGCCGAAGATCAACAGCAGGGTGAAGACGGCGATGAGCCCGGCGCGGGACTGCGGCAGCGCCGCGACGATCACGACATAGCCGGCGTAGGGCACGTCGGCGACGTTGCGGCCGACCTGGCCCGGGAGCTGGAGCTGCCACGGGTCGGGGCTCGGATTCGCGTCGCCCTTGGTGGTGTAGATCCGCCGGCCGCCGCTCTCCACGATCCTGTGGACACGGTGGGTGATGGTCCCCCGCTCGCCGTTCGGGCGCTGGAAGGTGATCACGTCGCCGACGCGCACCGACGTGGCCGGGACGGCCTTGGCGATGGTCAGCGAGCCGATGGGCAGGTGCGGCTCCATCGAGCCCGACAGCACCGGCTGGGGCCGATAGCCGGCCCACATGGCGACGCCGACGCAGACCGCCGCGAGGACGGCCACCCCTGTGACGAGGGTGGCCGCCCCGCGGCCGAGGTGACGCAGAGCCGTCATCTCAGTGCCTGCGAACTTCGTGGACCGGTTCGGCCTAGTTGCCGGCGTCCGGGCCGGTGGCGAGGTCCGTGCGGCCGACCTCGATGGCGGAGACGGTGACCTTCTCGTTGTCGATCGAGCGGTCCTGCATCTCGTTGTCGCCGCCCGGGTACGCGCCGGCCAGGCGCTCGCGCAGCCACGCGCGGAAGTAGACCGTCTTCGCCTCGCCGGCCGCGAGGGTGAAGTACTTCACGGGGCCGGCCGCGTTCATGCGGAACAGGCGGGTGGCCTCCCAGCCGAGCGTCGTGAAGTCGGGGTCCATGCTCGAGTCGACGATGATGTTCGAGGCGAGCGGGTTGGAGTTCTCGACGTTGGGCGAGCTCACGTCGGCGACGCCCGGGCCGTCGAAGTCGATGTAGACGTCCTGCGCCAGCGAGCCGGTGTTCGTGACGGTGATGTGGCCGGCCGACTTGCCGTTCGAGCCGGCCCAGCACTCGCTGCCGGTGTTGGGCTTCTCCGTCGTGCCCGGCAGGCCGGTGTCCCGGTTGCAGTTGTACTCCGTGTCGCGGGTGCCGAGGTTGGTGAGGTCCGGCAGCGCGAACTCGTTGTCGACCTTGATCGTGCCCGAGTGGACAGGAACGGCGTGCGACGGCGCGGCGGCCGTGAACGCCGAGAACGTGCCGAACGAGCCGGCGACGCCGAGGGCGCCGACGGCGGCGACGGTCGCGCCGATCTTCGTGAGGTTCTTCATTGAGGTTCTTCCCCCCGTGGTGTTGGTATGGCAGCGAGGGCTCGGACGTTCGTCCGGTTTGCCCCCTGCTCACTTGAGCTGGGAGAAGGATCGGGGAGCCCGGGATGAAGCCGAGGGTGGCTTTCGTAGGAATTGAGTAGGAGCGCCCGATCTCGTACGGACGTCCAGAAAGGCCCTCAGGCCGCCGCCTGCGCCGCCCAGTCGCGGTAGAGCTCCCAGTAGCGCCCGCGCGCCTCGACGAGCTCGTCGTGCGTGCCCTGCTCGACGATGCGCCCGTGCTCGAGCACGACGATCCGGCCCGCCTGGCGGATCGTCGACAGGCGGTGCGCGATCACGATCGCCGTGCGCCGGGCGAGCAGGCGGCGCAGGCCCTGCTCGATGCGGCCCTCGGTGTGGAGGTCGACGTTGGACGTCGCCTCGTCGAGGACGAGGATGCGCGGGTCGGCGATCAGCGCGCGGGCGAAGGCGGCGAGCTGGCGCTGGCCGGCCGACAGCTGCGCGCCGCGCTCGCCGACCTCGGTGTCGAGGCCCGCGGGCAGCGCGCGCAGGAAGTCGCCGGCGCCGACCGCCTCGGCGGCCGTCCAGATCTCGTCGTCGCTCGCGCCGGGCCGGCCGAAGGCGATGTTGTCGCGGACCGTGCCGCTGAACAGGAAGCCCTCCTGCGGGACGATGCCCATCTGCGAGCGCAGCGACGCCGCCCGCACGCGGCGCAGGTCGTGCCCGTCGACGAGCACCGCGCCCGCGGTCGGGTCGTAGAAACGGGCGACGAGCTTGGCGAACGTCGACTTGCCCGCGCCCGTCGGCCCGACCAGCGCGACCGTCTGGCCGGGCGGGATGACGATCGACACGCCGTCGAGCGCGCGAACCGTCTCCTCCGCGGTGCGGTACGTGAATGAGACGTCCTCGAAGCGGATCTCGCCGCGCAGCCGCGACAGCTCCACCGCGTCGGGCGCGTCGACCAGGTCGGGGTCCTGGTCGAGCAGCTCGAAGATCTTGTCGAGCGCGGCCATGCCCGACTGGTAGGTCGTGTAGACCTGCGAGAGCTGGTTGATCGGGTCGAAGAACCCGTTCAGCGCGGCGATGAAGCCGACGAGCACGCCGATCTCCACGTCGCCGTTGATGACCTGCACGCCGCCGTAGAGCAGGATCCCCACCGTCGCCAGCGCGCTGACCATCTCGACGCTGGGGAAGTACGCGGCGTTCAGGCGCACGGTGAGCAGGTTCGCCTCGCGGTTGGCCTCGTTGAGCTCGGCGAAGCGGCGCATGTGCCGCGGCTCCTGCCCGAACGAGCGCACCACGCGGATGCCGCTCAGCGTCTCCTGCAGGTAGGCGGTGATCGCGCCGATCGTCTCGCGCGTGCGCCGGTACGCGTCGGCGCTGGCGATCCGGAAGGCCAGCGAGCCGGCCGCCATCACGGGGAAGATCAGGAACGTCAGCAGCGCGAGCTTCATGTCGAGCGCGACGAGGATCACGATCGTTCCGACGAGGGTCAGCGACGAGCTGAACAGCGTGATGACCGTGTCCGTGACCAGCGAGCTGAGCGCCTCGACGTCGTTGGTCATCCGCGAGATCAGCACGCCGGCCCGGTTGCGCTCGTAGAAGCCCACCGGCATCCGCTGCAGGTGCTGGAAGATCTGCACCCGCAGGTCCTGCAGCGCCCGCTGGCCCACCCAGTTCACCAGCCACGTCTGCACGTACGAGCACGCCCAGTACACGAGCGCGCTGGCCACGAACGCCGCGACGATCAGGTCGAGCTTGTGAAGGTCGCCGGGCACGATCCCGTCATCGATGGCGAGCTTGGCCAGCGGCGGCGGCGCCAGCGTCGCCGCCGTGCCGAGCAGCAGCGCGAGGAACATGGCCACGACCCGGCCGCGATACGGGCGCAGCAGCGCGACGAGCCCGCGGACCTTGCGCCCGCGCCCGGCCGTGCCGCGCAGCCGCCGGCGGATGTCGTCGAGCGTGGCGCCGCGCGTGCTCAAAGCCCCGCCACCTTCCGCTCGGGTGGGTTGCGCGTGAGGAACACCTGGTCGGGCAGCCCCTTCTCGACGATCTCGCGGTAGAGCTCGGACAGCTCGAGCAGCTCGTCGTGCGTGCCGCGCGCTGCCAGCCGGCCGTCCTCGAGCACGGCGATCTCGTCGGCCAGCGCGATCGTGCTCAGCCGGTGGGCGATGACGAACGTCGTGCGCCCCGCCATGACCTCGCGCAGCGCCAGCTTGATCGCCTGCTCGGTGCTCGCGTCGACCGACGATGTCGCGTCGTCGAGGATCAGGATGCGCGGGTCGGCGAGCAGCGCCCGCGCGATCGCCAGCCGCTGGCGCTGGCCGCCCGAGAGCGTCAGCCCGCGCTCGCCCACCCGCGTGTCGTAGCCGTCGGGCAGCTCGGCGATGAACTCGTGCGCCTGCGCGCCGCGCGCGGCCGCCTCGATCTCCTCGCGCGAGGCGTCGGCGCGCGCGTAGGCGATGTTCTCCGCGACGGTCGCGCTGAACAGGAACGGGTCGTCGGTCACGACGGCGATCGCCCGCCGCAGCGACTGCAGCTCGACGTCGCGCACGTCCACGCCGTCGACCAGCACCCGCCCGGTGGTCGGGTCGTACAGCCGCGGGATCAGCTGCACGAGCGTCGTCTTGCCCGACCCGGTCGCCCCGACCAGCGCGAGCGTCGTCCCTTCCTCCACGTCGAGCGAGACGTCCTCGAGCGCGGGGCGCGACGCCCCCTCGTAGTACAGCGTCACGTCGCGCAGCTCGACCCGCCCGGAGCCCGCCGGCAGCGGGCGCGCTCCCGGGCTCGCCACGAGATCCGGCGCGCGGTCGAGCAGCTGGAACAGCCGCGCCCCGGACGCCGTCGCGCGCTGCGCCATGCCGAGCGAGATGCCCAACGTGCGCATCGGCGCCAGCAGCATCAGCAGGTACGCGTAGAAGGCGGTGAAGTCGCCGAGCGTCATCTGCCCGTTGACGACGCGCCGGCCGCCGAAGAACAGGATCGCCGCCAGCCCGAGCTGGGGCAGGAAGCCGATGAACGGGTTGTAGAACGCCTGCAGCCGCGTGACGAGCATCGACTGCTCGAACACCCGCGCGACGGTCCCCGCGAAGCGCTCGCGCTGGCGCTCCTCGCGCGCGAACGCCTTGACCACCCGCACGCCCGACACGTTCTCCTCGGCCTCGGCGGTCAGCTCGGCGATGCGCTGCTGCACCTCCTGCGACGCCGGTCGCGCGCGCCGCCCGTAGCGCGCCGCGACGAAGACCACGAGCGGGACGGGCGCGAGCGAGATCGCCGCCAGGACGGCGTCCTTGGCGAACATCCCGGCGGCGGCGAGCAGGATCGTCAGCGCCGACTGGGTCATGAAGATCAGCCCGTAGCCGAGGAAGAAGCGGATCGCCTGCAGATCGACCGTCGCCCGGGACATCAGCTGCCCGGTCTGCTGGCGGTCGAAGAACGCGAGCTCGAGCGACTGCAGGTGCGCGTAGACGCCCGTGCGCAGGTCGTACTCGACGCCGAGCGACACCCGCCCGGCGATCATCCGCCGCCCGACGGTGAGCGCCAGCCGCAGCAGACCGGCGACCGCGATGAGCAGCGCGTCGAGCTCGAGGGCGGACCGGTCGCCCGTGCGGATGGCGTCGACCGCCCGGCCGGTCAGCAGCGGGATCGCGACCGTCGCGATCATCGCCAGCGCGGCGAGCACGAACGACCATGTGACCGCGCGCCGGTAAGGGCGTAGGAACCCGAGAAGCCGAACGAACGTGCCGATCGCGGCAGTTTAGTTGAGCACCTCAACCGCCATACAATCCGCGCGATGCCCCGCATCCCCGCCGGCCTGTGCGACTCCTGCCGCCACCAGCGCCTCGTGCGCACCACGCGCGGCTCGACGTTCTCGCTCTGCGAGCGCTCGAAGACCGAGCCCGACCGCTTCCCGCGCTACCCGCGGCTGCCCGTCGTCGAGTGCGCCGGGCACGAGCCGCGCGCGCCCTCGTGATCGGCGCGCTCGCCGTCGCCGCCGCGGCGTGGGCGACGCTTCCGCACGCGACGCTCGCGCGCACCGAGGTGGCCGCCGCGCGCGTCGGCGGCGCGGTCTACGTGGCCGGCGGATTCGCGGCGCCGGCCGGGGCGACGACCAACGTCGTCGAGCGCTACGACCTGCGCCGCCGCCGGTGGTCGCGCGTCGCGCCGCTGCCGGTCGCGCTCAACCACGCCGCGGCGGCGGCCTGGGGCGGGCGGTTCTACATCCTCGGCGGCTACGCGGCCAACGGTCGTGCGACGCGCGGCCTGTTCGCCTACGACCCGCGCCGCAATCGCTGGGCGCGCCTGCCCGCCGCGCCCACCGCCCGGGCCGCGATGGCGGTCGGCGTGATCGGCGACCGCCTCTACGCGGCGGGCGGCGCGGCCGGCGGCCGGGCGCTGAACGCCCTCGAGGTCTTCAACCTGCGCACGCGTCGCTGGCGTGTCCTGCGCCACCCGCTGCCGACCGCGCGCGAGCACGTCGGCGGCGCCGTCCACCGCGGCCGCCTGTACGTCATCGGCGGCCGCGCGGCGGGGCACTCGGGGAACTTCACGACGGTCGAGGCGTGGTCGCCGTCGGCCGAGCGCTGGGTGCGCGCGCCGTCGCTGTCCAAGGCGCGCGGCGGCAACGCCGCCGCGACCGTGCGCGGCACGATCGTCGC
Organism: Solirubrobacteraceae bacterium; assembly: GCA_036506755.1. Taxonomy (GTDB): domain Bacteria; phylum Actinomycetota; class Thermoleophilia; order Solirubrobacterales; family Solirubrobacteraceae; genus DASXRF01. The sequence goes on from DASXRF010000327.1 coordinate 7,636, forward strand.
CGCCGGTGGCGAGGAGGCCGCGGGCACCATCCGCGAGGTCGAGGCGCTCGCACCCGGCGCGCGGCGCTGGCGGCGGCTGCCCGACCTGCCCACCCCGCGCCACGGCCTGGGCGTCGTGGCCGCCGGCTCGCGCGTGCTCGTGCTCGAGGGCGGCCCGCAGCCGGGCCTGGCCTACTCCGACGCTGAGGAGGCGCTCGAGGTGGGGCTCAGCCGGATCCAGGCTCAGGGCCCGCCGAGCGCCTGCGAGAGGTCGGTGACGTCGCCTGCGCTGGAGCTGTCGGACGACCCGCTGCTGCCGACCTCCGACATCGGGCGCAGCACGAGGAAGATCCCGCCGG